>JBLRWJ010000010.1:0-1906 GCA_047921315.1 Rhodobacterales bacterium
CAGGCAGGCGCTGCCCTCATCCTGGGGCCGGAACGGTGTCATGCAGAGGTCTTTACGTGCTGATCCGGGATCGTGCCCTGTCGATGCGCAAGTGTCTGTTGGTACAGTTTTCGATGCCCTTCGGTACGATTGCCGCGGTGCTTTTCGTGCAATGGATCACAAATTCCGGCTTCCGCGATATTGGTGGCCCGGTTGATGTGATCGTGCTGCTGGACGTGGCCGGCGCGGGTGCCGTGCGGCTTGCGATCCTTGTCTATACCTTGCAGGCTTTGGTGCAGGGCAGGCAGCCCGGTGCGGTTGCGACAAGGCCGTGACCTTGCCGCGGACTTGCTGCAATGTACGATCCGAACGGGCAACGCATCTGCCCGGAATAGGAAAGCACATCATATGACCCCCCTGACTGATACCACCGCGGCCAAGTCTGAAAGCCATAGCCAATTGGAACATTTCCCCGTGACATTCTATGCGGTTGTCATGGGGATATCGGGCCTGTCGATGGCGCTGCAAAGTCTGGAGCAGGCCTTCGGTCTGGGCGCGCTTGCCTCCGGGCTGGCCTATGGCGTGGCGGTTCTTGCTTTTGTTGCGATATCGGCTTTCTACGCGCTCAAGGCGCTGCGCTATCCGGCGGCCATCCGTGCGGAATGGAACCACCCTGTGCGGCTGGCCTTTTTCCCTGCCATATCAATCTCGCTCTTGCTGCTGGCCACCATGACCTTGCCACGCAATGCCGCAATAGCCGAGCCTCTTTGGCTGATCGGGATTGCGCTGCAATCCGTGCTGACCATCGCGGTCATCTCTGGCTGGATCGGGCACCGCGCCTTTCAAACGCCGCATCTGTCGCCTGCATGGTTCATCCCTGCGGTGGGCAATGTCATCGTACCGATTGCAGGTGTGCAAATGGGCTATACCGAGATCAGCTGGTATTTCCTGTCTGTCGGTCTGATCTTCTGGATCGTGCTGCTGACGCTGGTGATGAACCGGCTGATCTTTCATGATCCGATGCCGGGACGGCTGCAGCCGACATTGGTGATCCTGATCGCGCCGCCTGCTGTGGGGTTTCTGGCATGGTTCCACCTGACCGGAGAGATCGACGCCTTCGCGCGCATCCTGATGAACGGGGCCTATCTGTTCACGGCGCTGGTGGCGGTGCAACTGCCGCGGATCGTGAAACTGCCCTTTGCGCTGTCCTTCTGGGCGCTGTCCTTCCCCTTTGCCGCCGTGACCATCGCAAGCTTTTTGTTCGCGGCGCAAACCGGATCAGCGGTGCATCACCTGTTCGGTACCGGCCTGATGGCCGTGCTGGCAGTGATCATCACTGCTTTGCTGATCCGCACAGTTCGCGCATTACGCGCGGGCGAGATCTGTTTACCCGAGTAACGCACCAACCTGCAAAGGACGTTTGCCAAGAAATCCATTCTGACCGCCGTCGCGCATGTCGCGGGGACAGCCCTTGCCATGCCTGCATAAGCGCAGGACCAAAAGAACCTTGTCACAATCCTGACAGCCGAGGATGCACAAACCCGGCTGATGGCGATGGTGCTGACAATGAACACCGTTCAGGCCGGCGCCACCGCCGCTCAAGGAACCGATGGGGACGAGCCGGCAAGGCCTGATGCAGACCATCAGGGAAAAAACCGGCACCAAGGTCGAGGTCTGCGCGATCTACCTGCCCAACAAAGCCGTTGGCGAAGAGGCATTGCTTGACGGGATCACCGCCGCCAAACCGCCTGCCGTGGCCGGTGCCCTGCTGGCCGATAACGCGGTCGTCATGAGCTTCTGATCGCATCGCACACAAAACGGGGACGCCCTGAGCCGGCGCCCCCGTTTCATTGTTCCCGAAATACTCCCGCCGGAGGCTCCTGCCGCTACGCCGCGCGCGCCGCCTGCGGTTCAGGCCAGTGACGGT
>JBLRWJ010000010.1:2006-48845 GCA_047921315.1 Rhodobacterales bacterium
GGAGGCTCCTGCCGCTACGCCGCGCGCGCCGCCTGCGGTTCAGGCCAGTGACGGTTCAGGCCAGTGACGGTGCAGGTCAATATCGTCTCAGGCGACCTTGACGATCTGTTTGCCGAAATTGCCGCCCTTGAGCATCCGCATAAAGGCGGCGGGCGCGTTTTCCAGCCCTTCGGCGATATCTTCCTGCACAGCGATCTGCCCTTTGGCGACCATGGGGCCAACCTCGGACAGGAAGGCGGGGAAGCGATCAAAATGGTCCGAGATGATGAACCCATGCACATGCATCCGGTTCACAAGGATCGTGCGCCACAATTTGGGCAGGTTATCCTTGCCGGGGCTGTCGGATGCGCCACCCAGACCGCCCAGATCATACCAGCTGATCATCCCGCAAACGGGAATGCGCGCCCCCACATTCATCAGCGGGATCACCCCTTCCAGCGTTTTGCCGCCTACATTCTCGAAATAGATATCGATACCTTTGGGGCAGACCTCGGCAAGCGCTGCGCGCATTTCTCGGCCATCGGCATAGGCGTGATGGTCAAGGCAGACATCAAAGCCGAATTTCTCTACCGCCAGTTTGCATTTCTCGGCACCACCCGCGATGCCCACCGCCCGCAACCCGCGCGCTTTGGCGATCTGGCCAACCATTGATCCGACCGGCCCGGTTGCAGCCGCCACGACAAGGGTCTCGCCCTCTTTCGGGCGGCCATACTCCGTCAGCCCGAACCAGCCGGTGAAACCGGGCATGCCCAGCACGCCCAGCGCCGCTGTGACCGGCCCATGCGCGGGATCAAGTTTGCGCAATTCGCGCGCGGGCAGGCAGCCATGGCTGGCCCAGCCGAACATGCCAAAGGCAATATCTCCCGGTTTGAAATGCGCGCTGTTCGAGGCGATCACCTCACCCACCGCCCCGCCTTCCATCGTGCTGCCAATGGGCACAGGCTTGGCATAGGATTTCGCGTCATCCATACGCCCCCGCATGTATGGGTCCAGTGACATATACTGCACCTTGACCAGCACCTCGCCTTCCCCCGGCACGGGCATCGGGGCGTCTTCATAGCGGAAATCTTCTGCTACGGGTGCTCCGCTGGGGCGGCGGGCAAGGGCGATGCGTTTCATCATCTGGGTCATTGTGCTGTCTCCTTTGTGAGGCGCGTCCTTTTGGCAAAGGCGGCGCAAGGTCGTTTCGATAAATGGAGCCTGTCAGCGCCCGCGATAGCGGAACACGCCGGTGCCCGTGGCCATGACGATGCCGGTATCATCACGCACGGTGCCTTCGGCGAAAAAGGTCTTGCGGCCACCGCCTGTCACACGCCCTTCACCGATCATCACGCGGCCTTGGGCCTGTGCGATGAAATTGACCGTGATCGACAGGGTCATGGCCATCTGTCTGTCATCCGGATCACCTGTATAGCAGCCGCAAAAGCCCATCACCGTATCCAGCATCATCGCATGAACACCACCATGCGGAATGCCGAAACGGTTCATCAGAAAAGGCGCGAGCGGCAGTTCAAACTGGCTGTAGCCTTTGGACCATCCGGTCATGACAAAGCCAAGATGCGCCTGCAGGGGATAGGCCTCTTCGATCAAGGCGGGGTTCAGATCGGCCATGGTTATCCCTTTCGCGCCGCATCAAGCCCGTTCTGGGCAAAGGTTGGCACAAAACTGCCCAGCTTGCGCGCGCGTTCCGGGTTTGAGGCATTGCCATCCACCGCGCGTTTCAGCACACCTTGCAGGATGCTGCCCATGCGGAAAAACGCAAATGCCAGATAGAAACCAAAGCTTTCGATCTGCGGTATGCCGCGGCGATCGCAATAGGCGGCAACAAATTCCGCGTCTGTCATCAGCCCCTCGGCCTTGCGGTCCACACCGGCCAGCCCGCGCCCTTCGTTGCCCGGTGGCATGGCCCATTGCATCAAAACGGCCGCCAGATCGGCATAGGGGTGCCCTGTGGTCGAGAGTTCCCAATCCAGCACCGCCAAAATCGTGGCGCGATCCTTGGCAAACAGCATATTGTCGATCCGGTAATCACCATGCACCAGCGTGCGCTGCCCGTCATCGGCCGGGACATTGGCGTCAAGCCAGGCGATGAGGTCTTCCATTTCGGGGATATGATCAATCGCCGAGGCGCGGTATTGCTTGGTCCAGCGGTCGATCTGGCGGCGATAGTAATTGCCTTCGGGGCCATAATCGTCCAGCCCTGTAGCGATCAGATCAACATCGTGGATCGCGGCCAGAACGCGGTTCATTTCCGTCTGTATGGCGCGCCGGTCGCTGATGGGCAGTTCGCGCAGGCGCGGATCATCGAAATGGCGCCCCTTCACCTCTTGCATCACATAGAAGGCCGCGCCGATGACAGCCGTGTCCTCGCACAGCACATGCATCGTTGCGACAGGCACATCGGACCCGGCCAGCGCCTTTTGCACGCGGTATTCGCGTTCCACCGCATGGGCGGATTTCAACAGGATGCCCGGCGGCTTGCGGCGCAGGACATAGCGGCCTGTGGGGGTGATCAAGCGAAAGGTCGGGTTGCTTTGCCCGCCCGCGAATTTTTCAGCCGTGATCGGCCCCTGAAAGCCGTCCATATTGTCCGACAGCCAGCGGGCCACGGCATCCGTATCCAGATAGGCAGCGGCGTTGGAGGTCATGGCCCGGTCCTTTCTTAGCTATAGGTCAGCATAGTGGCCGCGTTATCGGCGGTGATATGCGGCGTCTCGTTGAAGGTGTTCAGGTGATCGCCGCGCGGGGTGATCACGATCCGGCATAAAGAGCAGTTCTTGATCTGCAGTTGCAAGCGTATCATCGCATCGGCAGGCGCGCCCATCACATCGGCTACTGTGTGTCCGATGGCCCCGCCTGAGGTGACAACGATCACCTGTCCGGCGTCCCCCGCCACCGCCTGCGCCCGCGCATCGCGCACGCGGGCGGTGAAGGTTTCAAAGGGTTCAGGCGGGTTGATGATCTCGCCGCGTTGCCATTCCAGAACGGTTTCGCGCAGCGTGCGGAAATGCAGCACACGGTCTGTATGCAGCGTTTCGGGCCGCTCTTTGCCGCGATAGCGGGCGTTCAGCAATCCGCCAAAGTCGAATTCGTTGAAACCCGGCAGCACGCCCGGATCAGGGGCATATTGCAGCGCGGTATTGATGCCTTCCCATGTTTCGCGGTGCCGCCGTTGCGCGCCGATGAACACCGCATCAGGCCGAGCGCCCAGCGCCTTGAGCGCCACGCCCAGTTCGCGTGACTGCGCATGCCCCAGATCGGACAGCTTGTCATAATCCGCCGCCCCGAAACTGGCCTGCGCATGACGGATCAACCAAAGCTCAGCCATTGACGATCTCGCGCATTTCGGCTTTGGCGGCTTCATATTCCTGCGCCAGACGGTCAATCAGGGCGCGGGCGGGTTCTACGGATTTGACCGCGCCGATGCCTTGGCCTGCGCCCCAGATTTCTTTCCATGACTTGGGTTTGGATCGCCCCTCGCCAAAGTTCATACTGGTGGCATCAGCGGTTTCAAGGTTGTCAGGGTCCATCCCCGCCCGCAGGATCGACGGCTTGAGGTAATTGCCATGCACCCCTGTAAACAGCGAGGAATACACGATATCTTCCGCGCCACTGTCCACGATCATCTGTTTGTAAGCGGCATCGGCATTCGCCTCATCCGTGGCGATGAAGGGCGAGCCGATATAGGCCAGATCAGCGCCCATCGCCTGCGCCGCCAGAATGGAGCGGCCTGTGGAAATGGCCCCTGATAGAAGAACCGGCCCCTCGAACCAAGCCCGGATTTCCGACACCAGCGCGAGGGGCGATTGCGATCCTGCATGCCCACCGGCCCCTGCCGCCACGGCGATCAGGCCATCGGCACCTTTTTCAATCGCCTTTTTCGCAAAGCGGTTGTTGATGATGTCATGCAGCGCGATCCCGCCGCAATCATGGGCGGCATCGTTCACCTCGACCCGCGCACCCAGGCTGGTGATCCAGATCGGCACCTTCCATTTGTGGCAAATCTCGATATCCCGCTCCAGCCGCGTATTTGATCGGTGCACGATCTGGTTGACCGCAAAGGGTGCTGCGGGAAAATCGGGGTTGGATTGGTTGTGGCGGTCCAACTCCTCGGTGATCCTTTTCAACCATGCCTCCAGCAGGATCGGTTCACCCTCTGCCTCGCGCGCGTTGAGGGCGGGAAAACTGCCGACGATGCCCGCCTTGCATTGCGCGATGACCAGATCAGGATTCGAGATGATGAAAAGGGGCGAGGCGACAGCGGGGATGCGCAGCCCTTGCAACTGTTTGGGAAGCTGACGCATCAAAATACCTCGAACAGGCCAGCGGCCCCCATGCCACCGCCCACGCACATGGTGCAGACAACATATTTCGCGCCACGGCGTTTTCCTTCGATCAGCGCGTGGCCCACCATACGCGCGCCCGACATGCCGTAGGGGTGGCCGATGGAAATGGCCCCGCCATTGACGTTGAGCAATTCGTTCGGAATGCCCAGACGATCCCGTGAATAAAGCACCTGCACGGCAAAGGCCTCGTTCAACTCCCACAACCCGATATCGTCCATTTTCAGGCCGTTTTTCTCCAGCAGGATCGGCACGGCGAAAACGGGGCCGATGCCCATTTCATCGGGCTCGCAGCCCGCCACAGCCATACCGACATAGCGGCCAAGCGGCTGCAGGCCACGGCGTTCCGCCTCGCGCGCTTCCATCACCACAGCGGCGGATGCGCCATCGGATAGCTGGCTGGCATTGCCTGCGGTGATGAAATCACCCTGCGCGATTTCCAGACCATCCTTATGCACCGGGGCCAGCTTTTCCAGATCGGCCAGTTGGGTTGAGGGGCGGTTGCCCTCGTCCTTGTCCAGCGTCACGGCGACATCGCTGATGGCGCCTGTGGCCTTGTCCATCACCTTCATCACGGTGGATAGCGGCACGATTTCATCATCGAACTTGCCCGCGGCCTGTGCTGCGGCGGTGCGCTGTTGCGATTGCAGGGCATAGGCGTCTTGTTCTTCGCGGGTGACACCATAGCGGCGGGCGACCATTTCAGCGGTTTCCAGCATCGACATATAGAGCGCAGGCTTGTGTTCCTTGATCCACGGATCGCCCATGCGGAAGCGGTTCATCTTGTCGTTCTGCACAAGGCTGATGGATTCCACGCCGCCGCCAATGGCGATATCCATGCCATCGCTGATCACCTGCTTGGCCGCTGTCGCAATCGCCATCATGCCAGAGGCGCATTGACGATCCAGCGACATGCCTGCCACAGTCACAGGAAGGCCCGCGCGGATCGCGGCCTGCCGGGCGATATTGCCCCCGGTGGAGCCTTGCTGCAGGGCCGCGCCGATCACGACATCTTCAATCTCGGCCCCGTCAAGGCCGGCACGTTTGACAGCATGGGTGATGGCATGGCCGATCAGGGCTTGGCCTTGGGTGTCATTGAAGGCGCCGCGATAGGCTTTGCCAATCGGGGTGCGGGCGGTGGATACGATAACGGCGTCACGCATGATCTGTTCCTTTCAAGGTCAATCGTTCCATGGCAGCGGCAGGCCACGGGCCTCGGCTGCCATGCGGGCATATTTGCGGGTCTGGGCGAAGGCATCCTGCATTTCGGCCTGACCGCGTGGATCACGGATTTGTGCCATCGCGGCCATCACACCTTCGGGTGACAGGGCATCGCCTTGCAGGGCGACGCCTGCGGTTTCCATGATCTTGGTCTCGGTAAAGCAGCCAGCCCCCGCGCCAAGGATCATCTTGGAGGGGGCATCCTCGGCCACCAAGGCCAGCAAGCCCGGCGTGATGGTGTCAGGCTGCAGCAACTCCAGCGTTTCGGGGGGCAGCAGGTTTTCCGTCATCCGCGTGGCGGCGGTGGGGGCCAGCATATTGACGCGGATATTGTATTTCGCGCCCTCCTGCGCCAGCACATTCATCAACCCCAGAAGCGAGGATTTGGCCGCGCCATAATTGGATTGCCCGAAATTGCCATAAAGGCCAGAGCCGGAGGTGGTGTAGACGATGCGCCCATATCCGCGCTCGACCATATGCCGCCACAGCGCGTGGGTGGTGTGCACAGACCCCATCAGATGCACATCCAGCACCTTGCGGAAATCATCCAGACTGGCCTTGGCGAAGGTCTTGTCGCGCAGGATACCTGCATTGTTGACCAGAATATCGACATGGCCAAACTCGGCCAAGGCTTTATCCACCATCGCCTGCACCTGCGCGGGATCGGTGACATCGGCCCCGTTGGCAATGGCGCGTCCGCCCATGGCGCGGATCTCCTCGACAACGGCGCGCGCCGCATCTGATGATTGTCCGGTGCCATCGGTTGCCGCACCCAGATCGTTGACGATCACCTTTGCGCCGCGTTCCGCCAGACCCAGCGCATGACAGCGGCCAAGGCCGACACCTGCGCCGGTGACAATGGCGACGCGGCCATCAAAACGGATGCTCATGCTGTGTCCTTTTCAAAATAGCGCCGCGACAGCCATTCAGCGACCAGCGCGGGTTTGTCCTGCCCTTCAATCTCGACCGTGACGTTCAGGGTTGATTGCACCTCGCCGGGGCGGATTTCCACAAGCTCGGCCAGCACGAAACGGCCCCGAATGCGCGCGCCTACCTTGACGGGAGAGACAAAGCGCATCTTGTTCATCCCGTAGTTGACCCCCATCACAGCCCCTTCGATCGCGGGCATCTGATAGGCCATTGCGGACAACAGCGAGAGGGTCAGAAACCCATGTGCGATAGTGCTGCCAAAAGGCGTTTGTGCCGCAGCTGCGGGATCGACATGGATGAACTGGTGGTCATGGGTGCAATCGGCGAACTGGTCGATCTGGTCTTGGGTGATGGTAAACCAGTCTGATACGCCGATTTCCTGTCCGGTCATCGCCTGATACGCGGCGCGGGTGACGGTTTTTGTTGCAGGCAGGTTCATGTTTTACAGATCCTCGTTGAACAGGCTGCCGGGGGCGTTGGATTGCATCCCGCCTGACAAGGGCAGGATCGCGCCGGACAGATAGGCCCCGCCGCGCCCGCACAGATATTGCAGCGCGCCCGCGATATCCTCGGGCACGCCGACACGGCCCAGCGGCACGCCCTGGGCGGACTTCTTGCGCCCCTCTTCATCGGCAAGGGCAAAAGCGGTCATCTTGGATACGAAAGGCCCCGGCGCGATGGCGTTGACGGTGATACCCATGGGGGCCAGATCATTCGACAGCACCCGCGTCATATGATGCACAGCCCCTTTGGACACCGCATAGGAATAGGTCATCGTACCCTTGGGAATATCCCCCATGACCGAGCCGACATTGACCACGCGGGCAGGGTCATCATCCGTTTTCGCGGCCAATAGCAGCGGCAGCAGGCATTGTGTCAGGTGGAACATGCCCGTCACATTCAGGCGCAGCAGCTTGTCCCATGCATCATAGGGGTGTTCGCCCATCGCGGCCCCCCATGTGCGGCCTGCATTGTTCATCAGGATATGCAGCTTGTCGGTGCGCCCCTGCACCTCGGCCACCAGCGCGTTGATACCGTCTTCGGTCGCCACATCGCCGCCGAACCCTTCGGCAGAGCCTGCCACGCCCAGCGCGTTGATCTCTGCCGCGACCGCTTCGCAGGCATCAGCCTTGCGGCTGGCGATCAGAACGCGTGCGCCTGCCGCGGCCAGCCCTTCGGCGGCCATGCGCCCGATGCCGGTGGCCCCGCCAGTGACCAGCGCGGTTTTGCCGCTCAGATCAAACAGACGTGCAGGTGTCAAAGTCGAACTCATCAGGTGTTCCTTCCGGTCAAAATCCGCGCGCTGCCGCGATCACGCCAGCGTGGTATCCGTAATCGCCCAGCCATTCGGCCCCGACACGGGCGCGTTTCATATAGAACCCGATGTCATAGGCATCGGTCATGCCGATCCCGCCATGCATCTGCACCGCCTCCGATACCGCCAGTTTCGCGGTTTGCGCGGCGCGGGCCTTGGCCAGCGAAACGGCTAGCGTTGCATCCGCTGGCGTATGGTCCAGCACGCGGCCTGCATTGGCGATGGCGCTGGCTGTCACCTCGATATCGGACCACAGATGCGCTGCGCGGTGTTGCAAGGCCTGAAAGCTGCCGATGGTGCGGTCGAACTGTTTGCGTTCTTTCAGATAGCCCAGCGTGATGGCCGATGCCGCACCTGCCAGCCCCGTCAGTTCGGCGGCCAATGCGGCCTGTCCAGCCTGCAAGCCGGGGCGCAGCGCCAGCATGCCGCCGTCCAGATCGCCGATGATATCGTCACCCGTCGCCTCGACCCCGTCAAAGACCAGTTGCGCATGATCGCGGCTGTCGATGGTGGCCAGCGCCTGACGGTCCAAGCCTGTGCGGCTGACATCAATATCGAACAGGGTCAGCCCGTCCGCATCCCCCGCAGAGCCGGATGTGCGCGCCAGAACCAGAACGCGGCCAGCGGTTGCGCCATCGGCCACAAAGGTTTTGACACCGGACAGCCGAAACGCGTTGCCCTGCCGCGTGGCCTGCATCGCGGTGGCAGCGGGCGCGAATTTCGGCCCCTCATCCAGTGCCAGCGCATAGGTCACCTGACCTGCGGCAATCGCCTGCAACGCGCCTTTGGCCGCGGGCCCGGCCTGTCGCAGCACCGATGCGGCGATCACGGCGGTGGACAGAAACGGCGAGGCGGCAAGCGTGCGGCCCATTTCCTCGGCCAGAATACCTGCAGCGCGGTGGCCCATATCGGCCCCGCCTGCATCTTCTGGCACCAGAACGCCGGTCCAGCCCATCTGCGCCATGTCGGACCACAGCGCCGGATCATACATGCGCCCTGCATCACGATTGGCCCGCAAGGCAGATACCGGCGCGGCATCGGCCAGAAAGCCGCGCGCGGCATCGCGCAGCATCACCTCGTCTTCGGTATCGATCAGGGATTGCGCTGTGTCTTTGACTGCTAGGTTCATTGGCTTGGCATCTCCAGCACGCGTTTGGCGATGATATCCAGCATCACCTCGGTGGTGCCGCCCTCAATGGAATTGGCCTTGGTGCGCAGCCATTCGGGGGCCAGCCCGCCATGCGCGCCGTCCCATTCCAGCGCGTCGCTGCCAGCGGTGGCCATCATCAGCTCATACCGGCGCTTGTTCAGTTCGGTGCCGTAATATTTCAGCATCGCACTGGCATTGCCCACGCCGCGCCCGGCTTCGGCCTGATCCTTGTAGCGTTCCATCGTCAGGCCAAAGGCCAGCGTATCCACCTCGGTCTGCATCGCCTCGGCGCGCAGGACGGGATCGGCCAGTATGTCACCTTCCTGACCTGCAAGGATCTGCGCGACAGAGCGCCCCCCCAGCAGCCCCTGACCACCGCCGCCGATCATCTCGCGCTCATGCGTGAGCAGGTATTTGGCAATGTCCCAGCCGCGATTAAGTTCACCCACAAGGTTTTCCTTGGGCACTTTGACATTGTCGAAAAATGTCTCGCAGAACGGGGATTTGCCGGAAATCAGGCGGATGGGGCGCGTGGTGATGCCGGGCGTATCCATATCCATCAGCATGAACGAGATGCCGCGATGCTTGGGCGCGTCGCGGTCGGTGCGGACAAGGGCAAAGATCCAGTCGGCCTGATCGGCGTAGGAGGTCCAGATTTTCTGCCCGTTGACCAGCCAGTGATCGCCCATATCCTCGGCGCGCGTCTGGACATTGGCCAGATCAGACCCCGCGCCCGGTTCGGAATAACCCTGACACCAGCGGATCTCGCCGCGTGTGATCTTGGGCAGATGTGCGGCCTTTTGCGCCGCATTGCCAAATTCCAGCAGGGCTGGCCCTAGCATCCAGAGACCAAAGCTCTCCAGCGGCGGTGGCGCACCCAGATTGGCCATCTCCTCGCGGTAGATTTTTTCCTGCGCGCGGGTCAGACCGGCACCGCCATAGTCCACAGGCCAGCGCGGCGCGGTCAGCCCGCGTGCCACGGCGCGTTCCAGCCACAGGCGTTGATTGTCATCCGCAAAGCTCCATTTGCGTCCGCCCCAGACGATACCTGTCTCATCCATTGCACGTCCGCGCAGCGCGGCGGGGCAATTTTCACTGATCCATGCGGATATCTCGGCGCGGAATGCGGCCAGATCTTCGGTTGCGTTGGACATATCACCCCTCCCTTGGTTTTATGTTCGCTGTGCGGAAACGAATTTCACAATCGCAAGGCAACATCATATTGCCCGGACGGTCAAGCGCACCTTTGCAAGGCCGGATTGTTCCGTTGCGTGATCTGCGGGGCGGGCAGGTTGCCCCCGCCCCGCGGCCGGATCAGCGCAGATCCGGCAATGTGTAATCGGCAAACTGCTGGCGCAGGGTCAGTTTTGATACTTTGCCCGTTGCGGTCAGGGGCAGTGCATCCACCCAGACGATATCATCCGGCAACTGCCATTTGGCGAAATGTTCCGCCATATGGGCGTGAACGGTCGCAAGATCCGGCTTTTCATCGCCTGCGGCTACGGCGATCAGCACAGGCCGTTCATCCCATTTCGGGTGCGGCATCGCGATGGCGGCACAGCTTGCAATGGCCGGATGCGACATTGCCGCGTTTTCCAGATCAATCGAACTGATCCATTCCCCGCCCGATTTGATCAGATCCTTGGAGCGGTCCTGCACGGATAGAAACCCGTTCGGATCAATGGACGCAATATCGCCCGTGCCGAACCAACCTTCGGCATCCATTGCCTTTTTCGTGGCCTCTTCATTCTTGAAATAGCCCGATACCACGGTATTGCCGCGCACATACAACTCGCCGACCGCCTTGCCGTCATGGGGCTGGCGGGTGCCATCATCGCCCACCAGTTTCAGATCCACGCCAAAGACGCGGCGCCCCTGTTTGGATTTGGCGTTGATCATCTGATCGAATGGCAGTTGCTTGACCCAGCCGGGCATATTGCCATGGGTGCCGATCGGGCTCATTTCTGTCATGCCCCATGCATGGCCCACATTGACGCCCAGCTTCTCGAATGTCTCGATCATCACGCGCGGCGCGGCAGAACCGCCCACGATCACATCGCCAAACCCGTTGGGAATGCGCCCTTGCGCCTTGATCTCGGCCAGCAGACCCTGCCAGACGGTGGGCACGCCCCATGCGGAAAAGACGCCCTCGGCATCCATCAGTTTGAACAGGCTCGGCCCGTCCAGCGCCGGCCCCGGCATCACCATTGACAGCCCCACCATCGGGGCGGCATAGGGCAGGCCCCATGCGTTGACATGAAACAGCGGCACAACAGGCAGCACCTTGGCCCCTTCGGGAAAGGCCGAGCCCATGACCAGCGCGATCATCAAGCCGTGCAGCACGGTGGAGCGGTGCGAATAAAGCGCGCCCTTGGGGTTGCCCGTGGTGCCAGAGGTGTAGCACAGGCCCGAGGCGGTGTTTTCATCCATCTCAGGCCAGTCATAGGTGGTGGGCTGCCCGTCCAGCAATTCCTCATAGCACAGCGCGCCCAGCGTATTATCCGGCATATGGGCGCGGTCTGTCATGATCACATAGGTCAGATCCTTGGGCAGTTGGTCTTTCAGCCCTTCAAGGATCGGCACGAATGTCAGATCGACAAACAACACCTTATCGCCCGCATGTTCGACGATATAGGTCATCTGCTCGGCGCTCAGGCGCGGGTTGATCGTGTGGCAGATGGCCCCGCTGCCGGATACGGCGTAATACAGTTCAAAATGGCGATAGCCGTTCCAAGCGAGCGTTGCGACACGGTCGCCCATCTCGATGCCCATAGACTTGAGCGCATGGGCCAGTTGCGAAACCCGCGCCAGCGTTTCCGGATAAGTCTGACGGTGCACATCGCCTTCTGTCCGCACGGACACAATCTCGGCTTTGGGGTGTGCTTCGGCGGCATAGGTCAGGATATCGCTGATCATCAGCGGCCTGTTCATCATCATGCCCTGCATTTGGTTCTCCTCCCGTTCGCAATCATGTTGGCTGGACCCTAGCGCGATGACCGCCCGAGCCAAAGGCAAAATACACAGGCTTGGTATCTGTTTGCCGCTGCGTCATTCTGCCTCGACGCTTGCTGGCGGCGGGCTGCGTCCTTACGCTGCGGCAAAGCGGCTGTGCTATCAGGACCGTCATGCCCAATCCGAGGAGAATCCCATGAAAGCCATCATCTGCAACGCCTTTGCCCCGCTGGATCAGTTGGAGTTCGGGGACTATGCCGATCCACAAGCCAAGGGTGATCAGGTGGTGATCAAGGTTGAGGCGGCTGGCGTGAATTATCCTGACGGTTTGCTGGTGCAGGGCCTGTATCAGATGCGCCCGGAACATCCCTTTGTGCCGGGGATGGAAGCGGCAGGCGTGGTGGAAAGCGTGGGGCCGGATGTCAAAGGTCTGAAGGTCGGTGACCGGGTGGCGACGATCTGTTCCATGGGCGGCTATGCCGAAAAGGTCGCCGAATCCGAGGCGCGGGTTTTTCCCATCGGGGATATGGACGCCGCCGATGCCTGCGCCCTTCTGGTGGCGTTCGGCACCTCGCATCACGCGTTGAAACAGCGCGCTGACTTGCAAAAGGGAGAAACGCTTGTGGTTCTGGGGGCGGCTGGGGCAACAGGTGTGGCCGCGATCCAGATTGGCAAAATCATGGGCGCACGCGTGATTGCGGTGGCCTCAAGCGATGAAAAGCGCGCCATCGCCCGCGATAACGGTGCGGATGAGGCGATAGGGTATGACAACCTCAAGGATGAACTGAAGGCGCTGACCGGGGGCAAGGGGGTGGATGTGGTATTCGATACGGTTGGCGGCGCGCCGTTTGATGCCTGCGCCCGTTCCATGGCGCGCAAGGGGCGGCTGTTGATCATCGGTTTTGCGGGGGGCGATATTCCGAAATTCCCGGTCAATCTGGCGCTGGTCAAGGAATTTGCGGTTGTGGGCGTATTCTGGGGCAATTTCACCCGGTTTGAGCCGCAGACCTATGCCGGGAATATGAAAGAGCTGCTGGGCTGGTATCATGCGGGTCACGTCAAGCCGCTGATCGAGGGGCGCTATCCGCTGGCGCAGGCAGCTGATGTGCTGACGCGTGTTCTGGGGCGCGGTGCCGTGGGAAAAATCGTGCTGATCCCCTGACAGGACAGCAGCGAAAGGGGGTCAGACGCCGATCCGGCCCACCTTTTGCACCATTTCCAAAAGGCGGGGGCCAAGATCGCCCTCAATGCGTTCGCGTGACAGGATATAGGCCGGACCGCCAAGGTTGAAGGCCAGCATCGGCGCATCCCCTTGCGGTGAACGATAAGGCACAGCGACAGAATTCACATCCGATTGCCAGCCGCCCAGATTGGCATAAAAGCCGCGGGTGCGGATTTGCTCGGCGGCATCCGCGATCTCATCACGGATGCGAGGCCAGTCAGCGGGCGCGGTGCGCTCGCGGATCAGATCAAGGATCTGTGCCCGCTCGCCCTCATGCGTGCCCGCGATATAGGCGCGCCCCATGGCGGACCGCGCCAGCGAGATGCGAGAGCCAACATTGAGCTGCAACGAGATCATGCCGCGTGCCGCGCGTGCGCAAGCGATATAGGTCATCGAATGGTCGTCGCGCCCACCCAGCGCCACCATCACCCCGTCACCGCAATCATCGGCCAGTTGCTGCATCAGGGGTTGCGCCGTTTCGCGCACCTTGAGACCGCCCAGACAGGCATAGCCAAGGCTAAGGACAGGCACGCCCATACGGTAGCGTCCGGTCCCTTCGTCATAGACCAGATAACCCAGCTTGAGCAGCGTATAGGTCAGCCGTGACACAGTTGAATTGGGCAGGCCGGTGCGATCAGCCAGATCACGATTGCCAAGACCGGACCGGTCTGCAGGCGTGAAGGCGCGCAATATGTCCAGACCGCGATGCAGCGAGGTGACGAACTGGCGGTCATCGCCATGTTCCTTTTCATCCATCTCCGGGGTCTGTTCGGCGGTTCTTTTCCTCACTGTTGTGTTCCTGTCTTGCTATCTGGCCGGGCGGCGAATTCGGCCTCTGTCAGCGCGCGCCACAGCACCTTGCCCGCCGCCGATTTTGGCAGGCTGTCCACAAAGGCCACCTGCGTTGGGCATTTATACGCGGCCATCTGGGTTTTGCACCAGTCGATCACGTCTTGGCCTGACAACCGGGCGCGTGCTGCGGTCGTAGGCACGATGCAGGCCTTGACCGTTTCACCGCGGCGGGGATCGGGGCTGGCGATCACGCATACCTCGACAATATCGGGGTGGCGGTGCATCAGCGCCTCAACCTCGGCGGGCCAGACCTTGAAACCAGAGGCGTTGATCATCCGTTTGACCCGGTCAACCATGAAGAAATAGCCGTTTTCGTCGTAATAGCCCAGATCGCCGGTGCGGAAAAAGCGTTTGCCGTCAATGTCCAGAAACGCCTCGGCGGTGGCTTGCGGGTTGTTCCAGTAGCCCAGAAAGACCTGCGGGCCGTGGGTCACGATCTCACCCACTTCGTTGGGGCCAAGCTCGGCCCCGCGATCCGCGCCTTCAGCCACAGACAGGATGCGGCTGTCCACGTCAAACATCGGCACGCCCAGACATTGCCGTTTCGGCGCATGCACCGGATTTGTATGCGTGGCGGCCATGGTTTCAGACAGGCCGTAACCTTCGATATAATCCAGCCCGGTGATCGCGTGCAGCTTGTCCGCGACCGCCTCTGGCATGGCGGCACCGCCGCCGCCGATGGATTTGAGGCTGGACAGGTCATAGCTGCCAACATCGGGGTCATTCACCAGATCAATCGCCATGGTCGTGATGGATCGCCAGCGCGTCACCTTATAATGCCGGATCAGGGCGGCGGCATGGGCGCGGTTCCAGCGGATCAGGATCACAATGCACCCCCCCTTGAGGACCGGCCCGTTCATCACGCCTTGCATGCCGGTGACATGAAAGAAGGGCAGGGTCGCCAGATGGACATCTTGCTCGGTCGAGGGGTTCCAGATCAGCCCGCCCCATGCCGTGTCCATCACTGTGCGATGGCTGTGCATACAACCCTTGGGTTGCCCCGTGGTGCCGGAACTATAGGGGATCACCGCCAGATCATCCGGTTTTGCCAGATGCGGGCCGGGCTTGTGGCCCGCGGTCAATGCATCGCGCCAGCGGGTCAGGCCGGGGCCTTGCACATCGGCGGCGTTCAGGCTTGCCAGCGCGTCGGGCAGCGGCACGTCCGGCAGCGGCGCTGTTGCTTCTGCATAGGTGGCCACCAACACATGATCCAGCAAGCCTGCCGCGATCAGCGGTTGCGAATCGGCCAGACCTTCCTGCCCGCCCAGCATCAGCCGCGCGCCCGTGTCACGCGCCATATGCTCAAGCTCTGCGCCCCTGCTCATCGGGTTGACGGGCACCACCACGGCATCGGCGCGCAGAATGGCGAAATAGCCGATCACGAAATGCGGGCTGTTCTGGACGCTTAAAAGCACCCGGTCACCACGTGTGATGCCGGCCCTGGCCTGCATCCATCCGGCCAGTTTCTCGACATCATCCAGCAGCGCGGCATAGGTCCATTCGCGGCCATAAAAGATCAGCGCCTTGCGGTCGGGAAAGCGCGCAGCCGTTGCGGCCAGATTGGCAAACAAGGTCCGGTCAGGGGCATCCAGCGATCTGGGCACCCCTTCGGGCCAGACAGTGTAATGGCGGGTCATCATGGGCATCGGGTCATACTTTCATGCCGGGCAGGTTGAGCGAGGCGGTGTTGCCCCCGTCCACGGGCAGGGCCTGCCCTGTGATATAGCTGGCATCGTCACTGGCCAGAAAGGCGATCACGGCGGCCACCTCCTCGGGGCGGCCATAGCGGCGCAATTCGCAGCGTGCGCCCAACCGATCCGCTTTGCCGATGCTGCGGGCGTAATCAAAAATCGGTTGCGTCATGCCCGTTTCGATCAGACCGGGGCAGACAGCGTTGACACGGATGCCATGCCCGCCCAGATCGCAGGCAGTTGTCTGGGTCAGGTTGATCACCCCGGCCTTGGAGGCGGAATAGACATTGCCTCCTGCGCCGGAACGGATGCCCGCAACCGATGCGGTATTGACGATGGCACCCTTGCTCCGCGCCATCATCGAGGGCGCCGCATGTTTGATAAAATGCGCCGTGCCGAACAGGTTGACCGCCATCACGCGCATCCAGTCGGCGCTGTCGATCTCGGTGATCGGGGCATGGGTGCAGGTGATGCCCGCGTTATTGCACAGCACATCGATTTGTCCGAACCGGTCCAGCACGGTCTGGATACAGGCGATCACAGCGTCCTCCTGCGCGACATCGCAGGCCAGTGACAGATGCGGCCCGCCCTGCACGGGCAACGGACATTCGGCCAGATCAACAAGCACGACCTGCGCGCCTTCCGCCGCCAGCCGCGTGGCTGTGGCTTGCCCGATCCCCCCCGATGCGCCGGTGACCAGCGCAACCCTATCTTTAAATCTCACCCGGTCCTCCCCACCGTTTTGGCGATTGATCCGCTCAGGCTTGCACAAAGACCAAGCTGGATCAACTGTGCGAAATTACTTTCCGCAGATCGGGATAGGCGCGGATGCAGCAGAATTTGCATCATTATCCCGCCCAAGCCGGATATTGGATTTTCCTTGCGCGCAAGTTGGGATAATCAGGGGCCGATACAGGCCGGGCAGAATTGGCGCGCCCGCAACATGCAAGGAATCAGACGACCTATGGCCCAGAATGACACTGTCCTGTCCAGCCCGCTGATCCCCGATGATCTTGCCCCTGTCATGTCGGCGCTGTGCGCGGTGGGCATAGATCTGGCGGGGATCATCGCGCGCGGCCCGCTGGGGCAATCTTTGGGCCATGCCGTGGGCGAAAATGCCGGCGGTGACGGGCAAAAGGCGCTGGATGTGCTGGCTGATGACATGTTCGAGGCGGCGTTGCGCCAGACATCCGTGCGCTGGTATGCCTCTGAGGAGCAGGAGGGCGTTCTGGCGCTGAACCCCGCGGGGCGTTATGCGCTGGCCATCGACCCGCTGGATGGATCATCGAACATTGATGTGAATGTGTCGATCGGCACGATTTTTTCGATATTCGAGGCGAAGGCCGACCCGGAGGCGAGCTTTCTGCGCCCCGCATCCGAACAGGTGGCGGGCGGCTATATCATCTTTGGCCCGCAATGCTGCCTTGTTGTGACCTTTGGCAATGGCACGCTGATGTTTGCGCTTGATCCGGCCACGCAGCGGTTCGAACTGGTCAATGAGGCGATGCAGACACCGGCACAATCGCGCGAATATGCGATCAACGCCTCCAACCACCGCCATTGGGAGGCCCCGATCCGCGCCTATATCGAGGATTGTCAGGCCGGAAAGACCGGACCGCATGGCGAGGACAGCAATATGCGCTGGGTCGCGTCACTGGTGGCCGAGGCGCACCGGATTCTGACGCGGGGCGGTATTTTCCTGTATCCCGGCGATGCGCGTCCGGGTTATGAAAAGGGCCGTCTGCGGATGGTCTATGAGGTGGCACCGATTGCCTTTTTGATCGAACAGGCGGGTGGTATGGCCACTGACGGGCATGATCCGATCATGGAACAGGCGGCGGATGCGCTGCATGCGCGGATGCCGCTGGTCTTTGGCAGCCCCGGCAAAGTGCGGCAGGTGGCCGGATATTTCGACGCGGCGCGCTGATCGCGGGGCGGCGCTTCACAAAGGTGCGCGACAGCGCCAAGACATTTCGACCTTGAGGGGGCAGTTTACATGGCACTGATTACACTTCGGCAACTTCTGGATCACGCGGCGGAACATTCCTATGGCGTGCCTGCATTCAACATCAACAATATGGAGCAGGGTCTGGCGATCATGAACGCCGCCAAAGCGGTGGACGCGCCGGTGATCCTGCAGGCCAGCCAAGGTGCGCGCAAATATGCCGGTGACATCATGCTGCGCCATATGGTGCAGGCGCTGGCCGAGATGTATCCGGACATCCCGGTCTGTATGCATCAGGACCATGGCAATAACGATGCCACCTGCCTGACCGCGATCCGCCACGGTTTCACATCCGTGATGATGGATGGCAGCCTTGAAGCGGATATGAAAACGCCCGCATCCTATGAATACAATGTTGAGATCACCCGCCGGGTGACCGAATTTGCGCATTACGTCGGCGCCTCTGTCGAGGGGGAGTTGGGCGTGCTGGGATCGCTTGAAACCGGTGAGGCAGGGGAAGAGGACGGATCAGGCGCGGTCGGCAAGCTGAGCCATGACCAGTTGCTGACAGATCCCGATCAGGCCGTTGATTTTGTGTTGAAAACCAAATGCGATGCGCTGGCGATTGCCTGTGGCACCAGCCACGGGGCCTATAAGTTCAGCCGCAAGCCGGATGGCGAGATTCTGGCCATGTCCACGATCGAGGCGATTCACGCCAAGCTGCCCGACACGCATCTGGTGATGCACGGCTCCAGCTCGGTCCCGCAATATCTGCAGGATCTGATCAACGCCCATGGCGGCCAGATGCCCCAGACTTACGGTGTGCCGGTGGAAGAGATCGAGCGCGGCATCAAGATGGGCGTGCGCAAGGTGAATATCGACACCGATTGCCGCATGGCGCTGACCGGACAGTTCCGCAAGATCGCGATGGAAAAGCCCGGCGAGTTTGATCCGCGCAAGTTCATGATCCCCGCGATGAAAGAGATGGAGGGCCTGTGCCGCGACCGGTTCGAGCGGTTTGGCACAGCGGGCCATGCCAGCGCGATCAAGGTGATCGGCATGGATGATATGGCGGCGATGTATGCGGCGGGCAAGCTGGACCCGCGCGCCGCAAACAGCCGCGCGGCCTGAGGCACGCCGGGGGGCTTTGCCCCCCGGACCCCCCAGGATATTTACAGCAAGAAGAAGCTGTTTTGGGAGAGATACCATGAGCTTTGACCGCTCGATCAAGATTGCGCCGTCGATCCTGTCTGCGGATTTTGCCAATTTCGGCGCGGAAATCCGCGCGATCGAGGCGGAAGGTGCCGATTGGGTGCATGTTGATGTGATGGATGGGCATTTCGTGCCGAACCTGACCTTTGGCCCGCCTGCAGTGGCGGCGTTCCGGCCGCATGTGCGCGGGGTGATGGATGTGCATCTGATGATTGCGCCAGTCGATCCCTATATCGAGGCTTATGCGCAGGCGGGGGCTGATATCATCACCGCGCATATCGAGGCGGGGCAGCATACGCATCGTACAATGCAAGCGATTCGGGCCAGCGGGGCCAAGGCAGGTGTGGCGCTGAACCCTGCAACCCCGGCCGCGGCGGTGGAACATCTGCTGGATATGGTCGATATGGTCTGCGTGATGACGGTGAACCCCGGTTTCGGCGGGCAGAAGTTTATCCACAGCCAGATTGCAAAGGTGGCCAAGCTGCGCGCCATGATCGGCGACCGGCCTATCCATATCCAGATCGACGGTGGCGTGACGGTTGAAACCGCACCCTTGGTTGTGGCGGCGGGGGCGGATGTGCTGGTGGCAGGCTCGGCGGTGTTCAAGGGCGGATCGGTCGATGCGCCGGGTGTTTACGGCGAGAATATCCGCGCCATTCGCAAGGCCGCCGAGGCTGCGTGCGGGTGAAGGCCATTGTCTTTGATCTGGACGGTACGCTGATTGACAGCGCGCCGGACATTCGCGCCGCGATCAACCGCACCTTGCTGGATGAGGGCCATGCCCCGCTGGATCTGGCGGAGGTGATTTCCTTTATCGGGCATGGCCTGCCCAATCTGGTAGCGCGGGCGATGGGCGTGCGTGGTATTGATGCACACGAGCATGCGCGGCTGACGGCTGTCACGCTGGCACATTATAACGCGGCGTCGAACGATCTGACACAGCCCTATCCCGGCGCGATCGCGGCGTTGGAGGCCTTGCGCGCGGCGGGGCATGTGCTGGGGCTTTGCACCAACAAACCCGAAGCTCCGGCGCGCAAGGTGCTGGCGCAATTCGGTATGGCACATCTGTTTGATGTGGTTGTGGGCGGCGATAGCCTGCCTACGCGCAAGCCTGATCCGGCGCCTTTGCGCCATGCCTTTGCCGCGCTGGATGCTCATGGCGTGCAGGCGGCGCTCTATATCGGCGATAGCGAGGTGGATGCCGAGACCGCACAGGCGGCGGGCATTCCCTTTGGGTTTTTCACCCAAGGCTATTGCCATATCCGGCATGATGCGGTGCCGCAGGCGTGGCGGTTTGATCATTTTGATGCCTTGCCGGGGCTTGTGGCGCAGCACGCGCCTATTGCCCCAGATCGCTGAGCCGCGCCAGTAGCAGGCCAGCGTTGCGCACCCCGAATTTGCGCAGGAGGCGGGCGCGCACATCCTCGATCGTGCGCGGTGACAGGGTCAGGATTTGTGCAATCTCTTTGCTGGTCTTGCCATGCGCCAACCATGTGACGACCTGCCGTTCACGTGGTGTCAGGGCGGGGCCATCGCTGCGCGGGGTGATGGGTGCAAAGCTCATCACGATGCGGGCCAGCGGATCATCAGGGGTGAGCGTGCGCGCGCGGAACCGGCACCAGAGGGCGTGACCCTGCGCATGGCGCAGCATCCGGTCATCGGCATAGTCGCCATGGCGGCGCAGCGGTTCCAGCCCGATATCGCGGATCTGGATGAATTCCGCGTCCGAGCCATAAAGCATGCGGAAACTTTGCCCCAGCAATTGGTCAGCGCGATAGCCGGACAAGGCGCAGAAAGTGGCGTTGCAGCTTTCGATCACGCGGTGGCGTGTCATCACGATCCCGACCGGGGCATGATCAAAGGCGATCTGTGTGATGGACTCTGCGCAGGTCAAGGCTCACCGTGGTTATACGGTATTGATACCGTAGCAGGTGCAAAGCATTCTGCGCCACCAAAGGCAACAGGAAAGGACAATGCGATGGCCCTGACAGACAGGCTGGACGAGGCGGTGGTCGCACGGCGTGATGATCTGATCGCGCTGACGCAGGATCTGATCCGTATTCCCACGCTGAACCCGCCGGGCGATAACTACCTTGAGATTTGCGAATATCTGGATCGTCGGTTGGCCGCGCAGGGTTTCCAGACAGAGCTGGTGCGCGCCCATGGTGCCCCCGGTGACAGCGATAAACACCCGCGCTGGAACATTGTGGCGCGGCGCGAGGGGGCCTATCCCGGCGAATGCGTGCATTTCAACAGCCATATCGATGTGGTCGAGGTCGGGCGCGGCTGGACGACAGACCCGTTCGGCGGCGCGCTGAAAGACGGCAAGATTTACGGGCGCGGGGCCTGTGATATGAAAGGCGGGCTGGCCTGCAGTATCATCGCGGCCGAGGCGTTTCTGGCGGTCTGCCCCGATTTTGCCGGCGCGATCGAGATCAGCGGCACAGCAGATGAGGAATCAGGCGGTTTTGGCGGTGTTGCCTATCTGGCGGAAAAGGGTTTCTTCAGCCCCGAACGGGTGCAGCATGTCATTATCCCCGAGCCGCTGAACAAGGACCGCATCTGTCTGGGGCATCGCGGCGTCTGGTGGGCCGAGATCGAGACACATGGCGAGATAGCCCATGGTTCCATGCCGTTTCTGGGTGATTGTGCTGTGCGCCATATGGGCGCTGTGATGACCGAGATGGAGGATACGCTGTTTCCGGCGCTGGCGCGCAAGCGTACCGATATGCCCGTGGTGCCGGACGGGGCCAAGCAATCCACGATGAACATCAATTCGATCCATGGTGGCGAGAATGAGCAGGCCGAGGATTACACCGGCCTGCCCGCGCCCTGTGTGCCCGACAGTTGCCGCATGGTGATCGACCGGCGTTTCCTGATCGAGGAGGATATCAACGAGGTCCGCGAGGAGGTGATGCAGATTCTGCGCAATGTCGCCGAACGGCGCGCAACTTTCCGCTATGATGTGAAAGAACTGCACAGCGTGCTTCCCACGATGACGGAAAAATCCGCGCCCGTGGTGCAGGTGGTGGCCAAAGCCATTGCCGATACGATGGGGCGCGAGGCGGAATATGTCGTGTCTCCTGGGACTTATGACCAAAAGCATATCGACCGGATCGGTAAGTTGAAGAATTGTATTGCCTACGGTCCCGGCATTCTGGACCTTGCGCATAAACCGGATGAATATGTCGGCGTGGATGATATGCTGGATTCCGCAAAGGTGATGGGCCGGTCGCTGATCGCATTATTGGCGCGGGACTGAGCGCGCTGCTCAATAGGGAGAGAACAAGATGACGTATCTGAATATCACGCGGGGCATGGTCAGCGCGCTGGCGCTGGTTGCCGGGGTTGCGATGGCGCAGGCCAAGACCGATCTGGTGGTGGGCATGCAGCTTGAACCGCCGCATCTGGACCCGACAGGCGCCGCTGCCGGGGCCATTGATCAGGTTGTTTACACCAACATCTTTGAAGGTCTGACGCGGTTTGGCCCGGATGGGTCAATCAATCCCGGACTGGCCAGATCATGGGATATCTCTGAAGATGGGCTGGTCTATACCTTCCATCTGCATGACGGGGTCACCTTCCACGATGGCACCACGATGGACGGCGAGGATGTGAAATTCAGCCTTGATCGCGCCCGCGCCGAGGATTCGGTGAATGCCCAAAAACAGCTTTTTGCCGGGATCGAAGATGTCGAGGTGGTGGACCCGCTGACCGTCAAGGTCACGCTAAGCGCGCCGGACGGGGCGTTCCTGTTCAATATGGCATGGGGCGATGCGGTGATCGTGGCGCCGGAAAGCATCGAGGACATCAAGACAAATCCGGTGGGGACCGGGGCGTTCCGTTTTGAAAACTGGGTGCAGGGCGACCGTATCAATATCGTGAAAAACCCCGATTACTGGGGCGAGCCTGCCAAGCTGGACCGCGCCACATTCAAGTTTATCAGCGATCCGACAGCGGCATTTGCCGCCGTGATGGCCGAGGATGTGCATGCCTTTATCGCCTTCCCCGCGCCAGAGAACCTGCCGCAATTCCAGGCTGATCCGCGGTTTCAGGTGCTGATCGGATCAACCGAGGGTGAGACGATCCTGTCTACCAATAACAAACAAGCCCCGTTTGATGATCTGCGCGTGCGCAAGGCGCTGGCCCATGCGATTGACCGGCAGGCGATCATTGACGGTGCGATGTTCGGCTATGGCACGCCCATCGGCACGCATTTCGCGCCGCACCATCCCGACTATGTCGATCTGACAGCCAATTCCGCCTATGATCCGGAGCTTGCCAAATCACTGCTGGCTGAGGCGGGTTTCGCGGACGGGTTCAGCACTACGCTGAAGCTGCCACCCCCGTCCTATGCGCGGCGCGGCGGCGAGATCATCGCATCGCAACTGCGTGCGGTGGGTATCGAGGCCGAGATCAGCAATCTGGAATGGGCGCAATGGCTGGAGCAGGTCTTTACCGGCAAGGATTTCGGCCTGACCATCGTCAGCCATACCGAGCCGATGGATATCGGCATTTATGCCAACCCGGATTACTATTTCCAGTATGACGATGCCGAATTCCAGCAGATCATGGCCGATCTGACCGCCGAAACAGACCCCGATGCCCGCAGCGCTTTGCTGAAACAGGCGCAGGAAAAGATCTCGGAGGATTATGTGAACGGCTATCTGTTCCAACTGGCGGCAACTACCGTGGCCAATGCCAAGGTTGTTGGCTTGTGGGAAAATGCGCCGACGCAAGCGGTTGATCTGACTGGCGTTTACTGGGAAGACTAAGCCGGTCCCCCCCCGTCTGGACCCTCCCTGCGCGCGGCGCGGGGGGGGAGCCTCCGGCGGGGATATTTCAGGCAAGAAGAAACCGTAGGTCAGATGAAAGAGGGGGGCGCGCAGGCGGCAGGCTGGATCAGCCGCGCCGCGGCGGGCCATGGGGCGAATGCTGCACTATGTGCTGAAACGGCTGTTGTCGCTGGTCATATCGCTGGCTGTGGCAAGCCTTGTGATCTTTCTGGTGATCGAGGTCGTGCCGGGTGATCCGGCGACCTATATGTTGGGGCTGAACGCGCAACCCGATACGCTGGCCGCGCTGCGCGACCAACTGGGGCTGAACGGCACGATCCTTGAGCGGTATCTGTCATGGGTTGGCGGCATGCTGGTGGGTGATTTCGGCACATCCTATACCTATCGCACCCCCGTAGCCGAGATGATCAGCGAGCGTATGTGGGTCAGTCTGCCCTTGGCGATCTATGCGCTGAGCCTGAGCACGCTGATTGCCTTTCCCGCCGGTGTCTGGGCGGCATCACGGCGCGGATCACCCGTGGATATGGGGGTGATGGGGGTGACGCAACTGGGTGTGGCGATCCCGAATTTCTGGTTCGCCATGCTGATGGTGCTGGTGTTCGCGATCAACCTGCGCTGGTTTTCGGCGGGTGGTTTCGCGGGTTGGGATCAGGGCCTTGCCGCCGGTCTGAAAAGCCTGACGCTTCCGGCGATTGCGCTGGCTTTGCCCCAGGCGAGCATTCTGACGCGGGTGATGCGGTCCAGCCTGCTGGATACATTATCCGAGGATTTCATCCGCACCGCCCGCGCCAAGGGTCTGACGCGCCGTCAGGTTCTGTGGCGCCATGCCTTGCGCAATGCGATGATTCCGGTGCTGACGATCATCGGGATGCAGTTTTCGTTCCTGCTGGCCGGGGCGATCATCATCGAGAACGTGTTTTTCCTGCCCGGTCTGGGGCGGCTGGTGTTTCAGGCGATTTCCGCACGTGACCTGATCGTGGTGGAATCCGTTGTCATGCTGCTGGTCTTTGCGGTGATCGTGGTGAATTTTGCGGTTGATGTGGCCTATGCCGCCGTTGATCCGCGTCTGAGGGGGCGGCGATGAACGGGGGCGGTCTGATGCGCGCGGCACTGAGCAACCGGACGTTGGTGTTCGGGCTGGTGCTGAGCCTTGTCTTTGTCGGCGCGGCGCTGATCAGTTTCCTGTGGGTGCCGCAGGATGTGGGGGCGATGGATATTCCCAACCGGATGAAGCCGCCATCGGGCGCGCATCCTTTGGGCACCGATCATTTCGGGCGCGATATCCTGTCGATGATCATGGTGGGGGCGCGCACCTCGATCGCGGTGGCTGTGGTGGCTGTGGTGATCGGCATGGGGCTGGGCGTGCCGCTTGGTTTGGCGGCAGCGGCGCGGCGCGGCAGCCTGATCGATGAGGTGATCATGCGCGGCAATGATCTGATCTTTGCCTTTCCCTCGCTGTTGATCGCGATCATGATCACGGCGGTGTTCGGGCCATCAGCGCTGAACGCGATCATCGCCATCGGCATTTTCAATATCCCCGTGTTTGCGCGCCTGACGCGTGGCGCGGCGCTGAGCCTGTGGACGCGGGATTATGTGCTGGCGGCGCGTGTTGCGGGCAAGGGGGCTGTGCGGATCAGCGCCGAACATATCCTGCCCAATGTGACCAATCTGTTGATCGTGCAGGGCACCATCCAGTTCAGTCTGGGTATTCTGGCCGAGGCGGCGCTGTCCTATGTCGGGCTGGGGGCGCAACCGCCGATCCCCAGCTGGGGGCGAATGCTGGCCGACAGCCAGACGATGATTTCCATCGCGCCGCATATGGCAATCTTTCCCGGCATGGCGATTTTGCTGACGGTGCTGGGGCTGAACCTGCTGGGGGACGGGTTGCGCGATATGCTTGATCCGCGCATCAGGAGGGAGCGGTGATGAGCCTTTTGCAGATCGACGGGCTGAACCTGTCCATCCATGCCTTTGACATCCTGCACGATGTGTCCCTGACCGTGGAAGCGGGGCAGATCGTGGGCGTGATCGGCGAAAGCGGATCGGGCAAATCCATGACCTCGCTGGCGGTGATGCAACTGTTGCCGGACGGGGCGCGGACGTCAGGGCGCATCCTGCTGGACGGCCGCGATGTGCTGGCCCTGTCCGAGGCCGAGCTGTGCCGCCTGCGCGGGCGCACAATGGGCATGGTGTTCCAAGAGCCGATGACGGCGCTGAACCCGATCCAGACCATCGGCGATCAGGTGGCCGAAACGATTCTTGTGCATGAGCGGGTCAGCAAGGCCGAGGCGCGGGAGCGTGCGCGCGCCGCGCTGGCGCGTGTTGAGATGCCCGAGGATCGCTTTCCGCTGTCGCGCTATCCGCATGAATTATCCGGCGGGCAGCGCCAGCGCGTGGTCATCGCCATGGCGATTGCCCTGCGGCCCAAGCTGCTGATTGCGGATGAACCCACAACCGCGCTGGATGTGACAACGCAGGCGCAGATCCTCAAGCTGCTCAAACGCTTGGTGCAGGAGGACGGCATGGGCCTTTTGATGATCACCCATGATCTGGCCGTTGTGGCGGATATGGCCGATCATCTGGTGATCATGCGCCACGGTCAGGTGGTTGAGGCGGGGCCATCGCCTGCGCTGTTCGGCACCATGCAGCACCCCTATTCGCGCGCTTTGCTGGCCGCGTCCACGCATCAGCCGGACCGCGCCGCGCAGCCGCAGGAGGTGCCGCTGCTGCAGGTGCGCGGCGTGGTGCGCGACTATGCCACCGCGCGCAAGGGGCTGTGGGGCAAGCCGGGCAATTTCCGCGCCGTGGATGATGTCAGTTTTCATATCCGGCGCGGGGAATCGCTGGGGCTGGTGGGGGAATCCGGTTGCGGCAAATCCACCCTGACCCGCGCCATTCTGGGGCTGGAAGAGGTGCAGCGCGGTGAGATCATGCTGGATGGTCAGCCTGTGTTTACCGGCCACAAGCCCAACCGCGCCGTGCGCCGCCGCATGCAGGTGGTGTTCCAAGACCCCTATGCCAGCTTCAACCCGCGCCACCGTGTTGACCGTCTGGTGAGCGAGCCTTTCCATCTGCTTGACACCCCGCCGCGTGGTGATGCGCGTGATGCCGCGATTGCCGAGGCGCTGGAAAGCGTGGGCCTGACGGCGGATGACCGGCATAAATATATTCATGAGTTTTCCGGCGGTCAGCGCCAGCGTATCGCTATTGCGCGCGCGCTAATCATCAAACCCGACCTGATCATTCTGGACGAGGCGGTCTCGGCGCTGGATGTCTCGATCAGGGCGCAGATCCTTGATCTGCTGGCCGATCTGGGGGACCGTCTGGGCCTGACCTATCTGTTTATCAGCCACGATCTGTCCGTTGTGCGGCAGGTGACGGACCGCGTGCTGGTGATGCAGGCAGGCAAGATCGTGGAACAGGGCGAAACGGCCGCAATCTTTGATGCCCCCGCCCATTCCTATACCAAACAACTGTTAGCGGCGACGCCCCGTCTGCCGGATATGACCGCCGCCTGAGGAGGAACGACAATGAGCGATGATCTGGAACTATGGTTCGATCCGGCCAAATGCCTGATTGCGGGCGAATGGGTTGATCCGGCCAGCGGGCAATATCTGCCGCTGGAAGACCCCTCAACCGGCGCGGTGATCGGCCAGATCGCGCGCGGCAATGCGATGGATATAGATGCCGCGGTTGCCGCAGCCGAGGCGGCACGGCACGGTCCTTGGGGCCGGATGAGTGCAGCCGAGCGGGGGCGCATCCTGATGACGCTGGGCCGCATGGTGCTGGACCGTGTCGATGATCTGGCGCGGATCGAGGCGCTGGACGTGGGCAAGCCGCTGAAACAGGCGCGCGCCGATGCGGTGGCGCTTGCGCGCTATATGGAGTTTTACGGCGGCGCGGCGGACAAGCTGCACGGCGAAACCATCCCCTATCTGGATGGCTATACCGTCTATACCCTGCGCGAACCGCATGGCGTGACGGGGCATATCGTGCCTTGGAATTACCCGATGCAGATCATCGGGCGTTCTGTCGGTGCGGCGCTGGCCACGGGCAATGCCTGCGTGCTGAAACCGGCCGAGGATGCCTGCCTGACAGCACTGGCCTTTGCGCAGATGGCAAAGGCGGCAGGCCTGCCCGATGGCGTGCTCAATGTGGTGCCGGGGCTGGGGGCCGAGGCGGGCGCGGCGCTGACCGCGCATCCCGGTGTGCATCACATCAGCTTTACCGGATCGGTCGCCACTGGCGTAATGGTGCAGGAAGCTGCTGCGAAAAACGTGATCCCGGTCACGCTGGAACTGGGCGGCAAATCCCCGCAAGTGGTGTTCGAGGATGCGGATATTCCCGCCGCTTTGCCGTTTCTGGTCAATGCGGGCATTCAGAATGCAGGTCAGACCTGTTCGGCCTCATCCCGCATCTTGGTGCAGCGCAGCGTCTATGATCAGGTCGTGGAACGCATGTCCCTGCGCTATGACGCGCTGAAAGTGGGCCGCGCGATGGATGATCTGGATATGGGGCCGCTGATCTCGGCCAAGCAGAAAAACATCGTCAGCGGGTTCATCGACAAGGGCGCTGATCTGCAGATCGCGGGGCAGGGGCAATTGGTCAGCGCGCCCAATGGCGGCAACTATGTGCGCCCGACGCTGTTTGCAGGCGTCAGCCCAGATCATTGCCTTGCGCGGGATGAAATTTTTGGCCCCGTTCAGGTGGTGATCCCTTTTGATAATGAGGACGAAGCGGTCGCTATCGCCAATGGCACCGATTACGGCCTTGTCGCCAGCGTCTGGAGCCAGAATGGCGCGCGACAGATGCGGATGGCCAAACGCATCCGCGCCGGCCAGATCTTCATCAACAATTACGGTGCGGGTGGCGGTGTGGAACTACCCTTTGGCGGCATGGGCAAATCGGGTCATGGCCGCGAAAAGGGGTTTGAGGCGATGTATGGATTTACCGTGCTGAAAACCGTAGCGGCCTTTCACGGCTGATCTGGCCAAGCGACTGATATAAAGGACAAAGACCATGAGACTGACAGGAAAAACAGCCATCGTCACAGGCGGCGCCAGCGGCTTTGGCGCGGGGATCGTGCGCAAATTCGCGGCAGAGGGCGCGCGCGTGCTGGTGGTGGATATCAACACCGATGGGGCAGCCTCCATGGCTGAAGAAGTGGGCAATGGCGCGCTGTCCATCGGGTGCAACGTGGCGGACGGGGCCAGCGTGGCCGCGATGGCGGCCTTTGCGATCAAGGAATTCGGAACGGTTGATATTCTGGTCAACAATGCGGGCATCACCCATATGCCCAAACCGATGGAAGAGGTGACAGAGGAAGAATTTGACCGCGTCTTTGCCGTTAATTGCAAATCGGTCTATCTGACCGCGCGCGAACTGGTGCCGCATATGACGCAGAAAGGCGGCGCGATCCTGAACGTGGCCTCCACCGCTGGTCTCAGCCCGCGCCCGCGCCTGAACTGGTACAACGCCTCCAAGGGCTGGATGATTACCGCGACCAAGACGATGGCGGTGGAACTTGCCCCGTCCAAGCTGCGCGTCAACGCGATCTGTCCGGTGGCGGGCGAAACGCCGCTGCTGTCATCCTTCATGGGCGAAGATACGCCGGAGATGCGGACGAAATTCCTGTCCACCATCCCGCTGGGGCGGTTCTCTACGCCTGAGGATATGGGCAATGCGGCCTGTTTCCTGTGTTCGGACGAGGCGGGAATGATCACGGGTGTCGCCATGGAAGTGGATGGCGGGCGCTGCATCTGACCCTGTCACCGCTCAATCCGGCCCGGTTGCCGGATTGAGCCGCCCCATCCGTTACGCAGACTTTACATTTACGTTATTGACAGCAAATCCCCAGCCTGCCCAAGATGATACCATGTGCCGGACATTGGTTCCGGTCAGTTCCGGTGTGGCGCTGGCGATGCTGCCGATTTCACCGCTTCAGCTGAACGCATCTTCAACGCGATGAGGGATGTTGAGGGCCTGCCGCTGCTGCCTGATCTGCTCAACCCGGATCGCTGGCTCTTAGGGCTGGGGGGGGCTGTTCGGGCTGAGCATTTACTTCTTTCCTACAGGGGTGGTCGGGCGGTTGCGCAGTCTGCGCTGAGGGGCGGCGCCAGACCCGTTGCAGCACGTTTCACATCTTGCACATTTCTTGGGCACATGTCAGGCAAGGCGCGTTTCGGGAAGAGGAAATCACATGCGCCTTGGGCTTGTCCTGCTTTGTGCGGGCTACATCCTCAGTCAGTTTTTCAGGGCTTTTCTGGCGGTTCTGACCCGCGTGCTGGAGCGTGACATCGGGGCCGGACCCGAGGATCTGGCCTTTGCATCGGGGCTGTGGTTTCTGACCTTCGCGATTGCACAAATCCCTGTGGGGATCGCCCTTGACCGTGTCGGGCCACGGATCACGGCGGCGGTATTGCTGGCTGTGGGTGGTGGTGGCGGAGCCGCGCTGTTTGCGCTGGCGACATCGCCGCTGCATATTTCCTTGGCGATGGCGCTGATCGGGATTGGCTGCGCGCCGTTGTTGATGGCGTCTTATTTCATCTTCGCGCGCATGTATTCGCCCGCGATGTTCGCCACGCTGGGCGCGGTGATGATCGGCGTCGGATCACTGGGCAATCTGGCGGGAACAGTGCCTTTGGCATGGGCGATCGTGGCGCTGGGCTGGCGCGAGACGATTGGCGCGCTGGCGGTACTGTCGCTGATCCTGTCTGTCGGGATCTTGCTGACAGTCAAAGACCCGCCACGCATTGACGGATCACAGAAAGGCTCTCTGCTGGATCTGTTGAAGATGCCGGCGTTATGGCTGATCTTTCCGCTGCTGATGGTAAACTATGCCCCCGCCGCCGGGCTGCGCGGCCTGTGGGTTGGCCCCTATCTGGCCGATGTGCACGGCGCGACCGAGGCGCTGATTGGCACGGCGACACTGGCCATGGGGCTTGCGATGGTGCTGGGGGCCTTTGCCTATGGCCCGCTGGACCGGATATTGGGCACCCGCAAATGGGTGATCTTTGGCGGCAATGCAATTTGTGCGCTGGCCCTGGTTGTGCTGGCGATGTGGCCGCAGGCCGGCCTTGTCAGCGGTGTTATCCTGTTCGCGGTGATCGGCTTTTTCGGCATGTCTTTCCCGATGATCATGGCGCATGGGCGCAGTTTCGTACCGCCGCATCTGGCAGGGCGGGGGATTACCTTCATGAATCTGGTCAGTATCGGCGGCGTGGGTGTGATGCAGGTGGCAACGGGGCCGCTCTACCGGTCTGTCGCGGGGCCGGATGTGCCGGTGACACAGCCCTATGCGGTGCTGTTCGGCTTTTTCGCGTTGCTGCTGGTGCTTGGTCTGGTGGTCTATCTGTTCTGCCGTGACAGGCTGGACTGAAGGGTCGCTTTCAGCGATTCCGCTTTAATTCTGGGGCGGGCTGCGATATGAGCGCGGCGTTCTGAACAAAGGAGTTGTCCCAGATGGGCTACAAGGTTGCCGTCGTTGGTGCCACGGGGAACGTGGGCCGTGAAATGCTGAATATTCTGGACGAGCGCCGGTTTCCGGTGGATGAGATCGTGGCGCTGGCCAGCCGCAAATCTCTTGGCACCGAGATCAGCTTTGGCGACAAGACGTTGAAAACCAAGGATCTGGACACGTTCGATTTTACCGGCTGGGACATGGCGCTGTTTGCTGTCGGGTCCGAGGCGACGAAGATCTATGCGCCCAAGGCGGCGGCGGCGGGCTGTGTGGTGATCGATAACTCGTCGCTTTACCGCTATGATCCCGATGTGCCGCTGATCGTGCCCGAAGTGAACGCGGATGCGGTGCATGGCTATGCCAAGAAGAACATCATCGCCAACCCGAACTGCTCCACCGCGCAGATGGTTGTGGCGCTCAAGCCGCTGCATGACCGCGCGCGGATCAAGCGGGTGGTGGTCAGCACCTATCAATCCGTGTCCGGTGCGGGCAAGGATGGTATTGACGAACTGTGGGACCAGACCAAAAGCATCTACAACCCCACGGATAACAAGCCGCCACGCAAATTCACCAAGCAGATCGCCTTTAACGTGATTCCGCATATCGATGTGTTCCTTGAGGATGGATCGACCAAGGAAGAATGGAAAATGGTCGCAGAGACCAAGAAGATCCTTGATACCTCGATCAAGGTCACCGCTACCTGTGTGCGTGTGCCGGTGTTTGTGGGCCATGCCGAAGCGATCAATATTGAATTCGAGGACCATCTGGACGAGGCCGAGGCCCGTGACATCCTGCGCGAGGCGCCGGGGATCATGGTGATCGACAAGCGCGAGGATGGCGGCTACGTGACCCCGATCGAATGTGTCGGCGATTACGCGACCTTTATCAGCCGCATCCGTCAGGACAGCACGATTGATAACGGGATCAACCTGTGGTGCGTGTCTGACAACCTGCGCAAGGGCGCGGCCCTGAATGCGGTGCAGATCGCCGAAGTGCTGGGGTCGAAATGCCTCAAGAAAGGGTGATCCCGCGCGGATCACTCTTGTCACTCTTGTGGCAAGGAATAGCCCCCTGATCCGCCCCTCTGCCGCTGATCCGGCAGGGGGGCTTTTCTTTGGATCACTTGGCTTTCCAGCCAGGACTGGCCGGGATGGGGAAAGGGTTTGCCGAAACGGCGCATCAGGCTGGCATAGGCGTGCCCCAGTTCCGAGGCTTTGCACAGGCGTGCGCCATCCGGGTGGCTGTGCAGGGCAAGACCGCCGCCTGCCTCACGCAAGGTAAACCCCTTGATCGCAAGGCGGTGTTGCAGGTCCGGCCAGTTGCGCGCTTCGCCGAAATCAACAGCGAGAAGAGCCCGCAAGGGATCGACGAGCCGCTCATCCGCCCTGTTGGGGGTCTTCGCCGGGGAGCCTGCGCGCTTTATCTCTGCATTGAGAGCATGGCGGATCAGCGCGCCAAGACTGCAATCGCGGTCTTGCGCGAGCAAGACAGCGGCCCGCAATAACGGCTCCGGCAGCTTTAGGGAAATCGGTCGCATATCCATCATCCGCAGCATGGCAGATGACAGTTACCCTAAGGTTAAAACCGTTCCGCGCGCAGAACCAGACAATCGGTCACGCAGACCACACCGATATGGCGTTCCACGACCGCGAAGGCGGCATCAAGCAAGGCATCCAGTCTTTCGGGCCTGATAATGCAGACAACCTGCACCATGCCGGTCCGCCCGACCTGCCCCTCGCGTGTCCAGTCACCGGACCGGCCCGATCCGCCCAGCACGGGCAGGATGGTGTATCCGCTCACGCCGGCCCCCGCGATCGCATCGGTCAGGCGGCTTTGCATCACGGCCTCGATGGTGATCTCGACCCGTTTCGCCTTATGGGTTTTCATGTCTCAGCCTCCGGTTAGGGCCATGGCAGCCGCCATATAAAGCGGGATACCAAGCGTCAGGTTGAAGGGAAAGGTGACACCCAGCGACAGGGTCAGATAGATAGCGGGGTTCGCCTCGGGTAGCGCCACCCGCATCGCTGCCGGCACCGCGATATAGCTGGCAGAGGCGCAGAGCACGGCCATCAATGTGATACCGCCGGGCGACAGGCCCAGCATCAACCCTGTCGCAAGACCGATCCCCGCCCCCACCATCGGCATTATCACACCAAAGGCCAGCGCCCCTGCGCCCAGAACATGCCGCCCGCCCCGCAGGCCGCGCCCCGCCACCAGCCCCATATCCAGCAGGAACAGGCACAGCACACCTTTGAACGGGGCCACGATGAAGCTGTCGATCTGGGACAGCCCGGCGGGGCCGGTGATCCAGCCGATCAGGAATGATCCAATCAACAGCACAATGGAACCGTTCAGCAGGATTTCATGCCACAGGCCTGCATCCATTTTCCTGCCCCCCGATCCACGCGCCACCAGCCAGAGTGCCGACAGGATCGCCGGAGCCTCCATCGCGGCGGCTACGGCCACCATATAGCCTTCAAACGCGATACCGCGCCCTTCCAGAACAGATGATGCAGCAACGAAGGTGACGATGGAAATCGAGCCGTAATGCGCCGCGACAGCCGCCGCATCGGTTGAAGACAGGTCCGATATGGCCCGCAGCATGACAAAGGCGATCACTGGCAACGCCGCCGACAGGATGACCCCCGCCAGCAGGGACAGGCCCAGCGTTGCGTCAATCCCGTGCGACGCAACGGCGACACCACCTTTGAACCCGATGGCAAACAGCAGATAGATCGACATGCCCTTGGCCACCGCCTCTGGTATGGTCAGGTCGGATCGGGCAAGGGCCGCGAACAGCCCCAAGGCAAAGCTCAACACGATGGGCGAGATAAGGTTCGCGCCAGCTAAAGAAAGGATACCTTCCATCACATGTCCTGTCGGCGATGCGGGCTGAGCGGGCTATCGGTTGCACAATGTCACCGCTAAGCGGTTTTGAACGTGGCAAAAACAATACCCGACGGATCAGACGGTAAAGAAACCACGCCGTGCGGGATCGAAATATTCCAACGATCCTTCGCCGATATCTGTCCACAATCCGTGAAGGGTCATCCGGCCTGCCTTGACCTCATCCGCGACGAAGGGAAAGGTCATCAGGTTGGTCAGGGACACGACAACGGATTCTTTTTCAAGCGCGCGCTGCTGGTCTGCGGGGTCTGTGATCTCTTTCACCCGTTCATAGCCGGGGCGCAGGATATCCATCCAGCGTCCGACAAAGCTGCTTCTTTCTTCCAGTTGCGGGGCTTTGCCGGTGCACATGTCCAGACAGCCTTGAACGCCGCCACAAGATGAATGGCCCAGAACGATCACATGCGCGACTTTCAGAACCGTCACCGCATATTCCACCGCGGCGGATGTGCCATGTTGTGCGCCATCCGGTTCATATTGCGGGACAAGATTGGCGATATTGCGATGAATGAAGAACTCACCCTGATCCGCCCCGAAAATGGATGTGACATGCACGCGGCTGTCACAACAGGAGATGACCATGGCGCGCGGATGCTGGCCCATTTCGGCAAGGCGGCGATACCAGCTTTGGTTATCGGCATAGGATGTGGCTTTCCAGCCTTGGTATCGTTGGAGCAGATAGCCGGGCAAGGCTTTGGCATGGTCCATGTGATGATCCCTGACTGATTGCGTATTCACATCGGGCCTTGCCCGCTCGAAAGGCGTCTTAGAGCGTATTCATGGCAAATTCGAGGGATAATATCAACGCGCGGCAACCTTTTGGGAACCCGGAACAGGGCATGGTCAGTCTGGCCGTGGGGGCATCGTGTTCAGGGTGAGTAAGTGGATAAGGTAGCAATGTTGATGCAGAATGAAACCGTCCGGCTGGATCAGGACAGGTTGGACGCCCTTTATGGGCAATTGGGTGAGGCCGGGGCCGAGGATGTTATTTGCCGCGCAATGGAAGAGTTGGCGATCAGGTTGACCTATGCTGAACGGATGTATCGGAGCGGGCAACTGGGCGATTTGCGCAAAAGCGTGCGGTCCATGGCGGCGATAGCCGATCAGATCGGGATGCATCTGCTGGCACGGGTGGCCCGCGATGTCATATCTGTGATTGATCAGGGCGACAGGCACGCCTTGGCCGCAACGCTGGCCCGGCTCTTGCGGATCGGGGACCGTTCGCTGACGGCGATCTGGGATATCAGGGATCTGTCGGTCTGAGGGTGTCCGCCTTGGCGGTGGCGCTGCGGTGATGCGCTGAAGGGGGGGCGCTGAAGGGGGGGGGCGCAGCCCTCTTGCAGTCGCGGTCAGGACAGATAGGCTGCGCATGGAGTGCGGGCCGGATCATGGTGGGGGCTGGCAGGATGATGTGCTGGCAACGCCCGATGACGACCCGAAAGACCCAAGCAATAAGAAAGCGCGACAATGACCCTGACATTCGCCCCAGCCACCTCCGATGCTTTGCCTGTTCATGTGATCCCGGCGGCACAGCTTGCCGATTGGCTGGCTGATCAGCCAGCGGCGGTATCAAACTGGGTCAAGGCATCGGGGTTCACCGCCGCGTTGGGCAAATCCCTGGTGCTGCCGGATTCGGAAGGCAGGCCCGCAGCGGTGCTGATCGGCTATGGCAGTGCCGCGCAGCGCGCGCGTGGCCGGTTCCACCTTGCCACGGCGGCGGCGACCTTGCCCGATGGGGTCTACCGGATCGCAACGGGCCTTTCTGACGGCCAACTGGCACAAGAGGCGCTGGGCTGGCTATTGTCGGCCTATGCCTTTGACCGCTACCGCAAACAGCCCCGCAGCGCCGCCCGCCTTGTCGCCCCGGAGGGTGTGGATGCCCCCCGGATCGAGGCGATGGCCGCGGGTGAGGCGCTGACACGTGATCTGATCAACACGCCTGCCAATGATATGGGGCCAGATGCGCTGGAGGCGGCCTGCCTTGACCTTGCCCATCGCCACGGCGCGACAGCACAGGTGATCAAGGGGCAGGCGCTGTTGGAGCAGAATTTCCCCATGATCCACGCCGTGGGCCGCGCTGCCGCGCAAGAACCGCGCCTGATCGATATGCGCTGGGGCGATGGCCACGGGGCAGACAGCCCGCGCCTGACACTGGTGGGCAAGGGCGTGTGTTTTGATACCGGGGGGCTGAACCTGAAACCCGGCTCTGGCATGGGGTTGATGAAAAAGGACATGGGCGGTGCGGCCACCGTGCTTGGGCTGGCGCATATGATCATGGCGCTGGGCTTGCCCTTGCGGTTGCGCGTGCTGATCCCCGCTGTGGAAAACGCGGTGAGCGCCTCTGCGATGCGCCCCGGTGATATCTTGCAATCGCGCAAGGGTCTGACGGTTGAGGTTAATAATACAGACGCGGAAGGGCGGCTGGTGCTGGCCGATGCGCTGGCCTTGGGGGCCGAGGAGGAACCTGACCTGATGGTGTCGATGGCCACGCTGACAGGGGCCGCGCGCGTGGCGCTGGGACCGGACCTGTCGCCCTATTTCACCGATGATGCGGGCGTTGTTGCGGCGTTGGAGGCCGCAGCGGTGCGCGCCGCTGATCCGGTGTGGCGCCTGCCTTTCTGGACGCCTTATGAAGGTGATATCGAACCCGGCATTGCCGATCTGGACAATGCGCCGAAATCCGGTTTTGCCGGATCGATCACCGCCGCACTGTTCCTGCGCCGTTTCGCAGGCGAGGGGCATCGCTATACGCATTTTGACATCTATGGCTGGCAACCAAGCGCCGCCCCCGCAAGGCCAAAGGGCGGCGTTGGCATGGGCGCGCGCGCCTTGCTGGAGGCCTTGCCGGAGCTGCTGGACCTATGAGCCGTGATCGTCGCATGACACCCGCAAACGGGCGTGTGGCCGCGCTGTCGCTGCGGGGGCAGGTTGATGCCGATCACTTCACAGAGGGCTGGCTGCGCCTGATCGCGCCTGCCGTGGTGGCCTTGCGCGCTACACCGGACGGGCGGCGCGACCGCGAGATGTTGCGCGGTGAGGCCGTGCGCGTGTTCGAGGATCGCGCGGGCTGGTGCTTTGTGCAGGCGGCGCGGGACGGATATGTCGGCTATCTCCCGTCAGAGGCTTTGCAAGACGCGCCAAAGCCGGATCTGCGGGTGACAGTGCGGGCCACCCATGCCTACCGGGATTCCGATATCAAATCGCCCGACCTTATGGCCTTGAGTTTTGCAAGCCGCCTGCGCCATTTGGGCGCGGCAGGGGCATTCGTGCGGACCGATGCGGGATATGTGCCTGCCTGCCATCTGGCCCCGCTGTCACAGACCGGGGATGATCCGGTCACCGTGGCGACACTGCTGCTGGGCACGCCCTATTTGTGGGGCGGCAACAGTGCGTTTGGCATCGATTGTTCCGGGTTGGTGCAAGCCGCCTGCCTTGCCTGCGCGATTGCCTGTCCGGGCGACAGCGATATGCAGGCCGCCGCATTGGGCGCGCAGGTTGAGGGGGACACCCCGCCCCGTCGCGGGGATCTGTTGTTCTGGAAGGGGCATGTGGCTTGGGTATCCGGGCCGGATACGATCCTGCATGCCAATGCCCACCACATGGCCGTGGCGCATGAAGGACTGGCAGAGGCCGTGGCGCGGATCGCCGCGCAGGGTGGCGGGCCGGTCACGGCGCATCGGCGGCTGGATCTGGATATTTAAGGAAAGAAGAAGCGCGCGCGCGGGCAGATCATTCGACCGCGCGAATCAGCTTGCGTTCAAGCACATGCAGCACGCCGCGCAGATCATGGCCGCGTTTGAGCACCTGACCATCCATGCTGATGACGGCATAAAGCCCCTGTTTGTTGCGCAGCTTGGGGCGTTTTTCGATCCGATAGAGCGGGTTTTCCGCCGTGCGCCGGAAGATCGAGAACACCGCCACCTCGCGCAGATGCGAAATGCCGTAATCGCGCCATTCACCCAGCGCGACCATCCGGCCATAGAGGGTCAGGATCTGCCCCAGTTCAAGCCGATCAAAAGCCACCTGTTCCGGTGCAGGTGTAAACGGGGCGGAGGGGGGATTGTGCGATGCGGACATAAGCCAGAGTTGCGCTGTTGGGCGTTGAAATCAACCCCTATGCTGGCTGTGATGCGCCAAAGCGGGGCGCAAGGCTGGTATCTTGTGCAGGCATCGGCGTGATCTCACCCTCGGCGCTGTCCAGCCATGATTCTGTTGCGGGGGTCAGGTGGTGATAGAGCAATGCCACCCTTGCCCGCGGATCTTGTACATTCAGGCCCGAGGGTAGCATGTCAGGGGGCAGTTCGGGAAAGCGCAGAACGATGCGCCGCCAGCGATGGATCAGCAGGATGCGCGCGGCGGCATGGCTCAGCGGATCGGCGGGGGTTTTGGCCAGCCTGTCCAGATCGGCCATCAGGCGGTGCAGGGCTGCGGCATGGTCAGGGTGGATCAGGCTGTCGCGCATCGCGGGGGCAAGATCCGTGATCTGTCCGGTGATCCGGAAGGCGGGGCGCTTGGGTGGTGTCACACTTGCCGGGGCCAGCCACAGCCCGCCCAGCGGCACTGCGGTTTGCGGTGATCCCTCCGACGACAGCGCCCAATCGGTGACGGCTGTGATGCGGGGGGCGGCATAGATGCGGCTGCTGGCTTCGGTGAACCGGGCAAGGCCGGAGGTGCTGAGGCGGTAGTGGCTGATCCGGCCGGCGCGTTCGCTGACGACCCATCCGTCGCGCCCCAGCCTTGACAGCGCGGTGCGCAATGCGCCCGGCTCCACCCCGATCCGGCCCAGAAGCCGCCCCAGCCGCGCGGTGGAGATCGCCCCGCCACGATGCTGCACGCAATCACCAAAGACGGTGATCACCAGCGACCATACCCGCAGGCGGGATTCGCTGTGCAGCGCGGATATGGCGGGTTCAAGCGGGTCCATGACCATCTGTTATACGCATTGCGGGCGCGTGTCAGGGGCGATCATAGGCGACCATTGTCAGCAATTCGTATTGCGCCACCTGTTCATCGTTCTGATTGGTCAGGGTCGCGTTCCACGCCACTTCGCCATAGCTGTCGGTGCGCCGCGTTTTGCGTTTGCAGGTCAGCGCCACGCGGATGCTGTCACCCGGACTGACGGGTTTCTGGAAGCTGAGGCTGTTGAGGCCGGTATTGGCCAGCACCGGTCCGGGATCGGGCTGCACGAACAGACCGGCTGCAAAGCTGAGCAGCAGATAGCCATGCGCCACGCGGCCGGGGAAGAACGGATTGGCGCGCGCCGCCTCTTCATCCATATGGGCGTAGAATGTATCGCCGGTGAAATGGGCGAAATGTTCGATATCCTCAAGGCTGACGGTGCGGGGACCGGTGTGGATTGTCTCGCCGGTCTGGATTTCGGTGAATGTCCGCTGGAACGGATGCTGCGGGCCTGTGCTTTGTGCGCTGCCCGGCACCCATGTGCCGGTAATGGCGCTCAGCATATCGGGGCTGCCCTGAACGGCGCTGCGTTGCATATAGTGCAGCACCGCACGGATGCCGCCCAACTCCTCGCCCCCGCCGGCGCGCCCCGGTCCACCATGGATCATATGCGGCAGCGGCGCGCCATGGCCTGTCGCCTCGGCGGCTGAGGTGGCGTTGTTGATATAGATGCGGCCATGCCACGCGGCGCTGTCCAGCACGATCTGGCGCGCAACGGCAGGATCAGCCGTAAAGAGCGAGGAGACAAGCGATCCGCCGCCACGATTGGCCAGCGCCGCCGCATGGGCGGTATCGCGGTAAGGCATCAGGGTGGAGAGCGGGCCGAACGCCTCAACCTCATGCACCAGACGGGCGGTATCGGGATCATCGCAGGCCAGCAGCATCGGTGGCAAAAACGCCTGTTCGGGGTCTGCATCCACCAGCGTCATCCGCGCCGGATCGCCGTGGATCAGCCGCGCTTCGGTCTGCAACCGGGTCAGGCGCGCCAGCACATCGGCCTTTTGCGCGTGTGACGCCAGCGCCCCCATGCGCACGTTGTCAGAGGCCGGGTTACCCACGGTGATCTCGGACAGCTTGGCAGACAGCGCAGCACCCACGGCCTCCATCATCGCGTCTGGCACGATCAGGCGGCGGGTGGCGGTGCATTTCTGGCCGGCTTTGGTGGTGATCTCGGTCACAGCTTCCTTGATGAAAAGCGCAAATTCCGTGCTGTTCGGCCCCGCATCCGGCCCAAGGACCGATGCGTTCAGGCTGTCCTGTTCGGCCATGAACCGCGTGGAGTGGCGCATCAACGAAGGGTTACCGCGCAGTTTCAGCGCGGTATCGGCAGAGCCGGTAAAAGCCACGACATCCTGCGCGCCCAGCCTGTCCAGCAGATCATCCGTGCGCCCGATGATCAGTTGCACGGCCCCCTCCGGCAGGATGCCGCTGTCGATGATCAGGCGCAGGCACGCCTCGGTCAGATAGCAGGTCTGCGTGGCGGGTTTGACGATTGAGGGCACACCGCCAAGGATCGCGGGGGCCAGCTTTTCAAGCATCCCCCAGACTGGAAAGTTGAACGCGTTGATCTGCACCGCGACGCCCTGCAACGGCACGGCAATATGCTGGCCCAGAAAGGTGCCCTTGCGGCTGAGATGCTCAACCTCGCCATCGATGTAGATCTGCCCATCCGGCATCTCGCGCCGGCCCTTGGCGGCAAACAGGCCCATCGTGCCGATCCCGCCATCGATATCAACCCAGCCATCGCGCCGCGTGGCACCTGTCAGCGGGTTGATCGCATAAAGCTGGTCCTTATGGGCATCAAGATAGGCGGCCAGCGCCTTGAGCAGGCGGGCGCGGTCATGAAAGCCCATAGCGCGCAGGGCAGGCCCGCCGACGTTGCGGGCATGATCCAGCATAGCCTGCATATCCAGCGCGCTGCCACCGGCCTGCGCGATGATCCGGCCTGTCACCGGACCCGCGATATCCAGCGCCATGTCTCCTGGCGCGATCCACTTGCCGCAGGCATAGCTATGAGGTCTGAGCATTGGTTATCCTCCCATTCAACCAGCCGGTCTTTGGGTGCAGTGTGGCGCAGCTTGCATGGCAACGCAATACTCTTGACCGTGTGGTCGGTTTTGTGCAGGCTGCACCACGAGTCAAGGGGAGGAGAGACCATGACGCCAGAAGAACGCGCCGAACGCTCGGCTGCGGCGATGTGGTCCACCGATGTGGCGGCGCATGCGCTGGATATGGTGCTGGTCAGCATTGCCCCCGGACAGGCCACAATGACCATGCAGGTACGCCCCGATCACCTGAACGGCCACGGCATCTGCCATGGCGGCTATATCTTTACGCTGGCCGATACCGCCTTTGCCTATGCCTGTAACAGCCATAACAAACTGGTCGTGGCGCAGGAAAACACCATCACCTATCTCAGCCCCGGCAAGGTCGGCGAGGTGCTGACGGCGACCGCGACCCAGATGCATCTGGCGGGGCGCTCGGGTGTCTATGACGTGACCGTTATGGGCGAGGATGGCCGCAAGATCGCCCTGTTCCGGGGGCTTTCGCGGCAGATTTCCGGCACACATTTTACAGAAGACATGATGGAGGACGAGACATGAGAGACGCATTTCTGTGCGATGGGTTGCGCACGCCGATTGGCCGCTACGGCGGGGCGCTGTCCTCGGTCCGGCCGGATGATCTGTTGGCGGGGGTGATCCGCGCGGTGATGGCGCAGCATCCCGATATGACGGTGGATGAATGCATCATGGGCTGCGCCAATCAGGCGGGCGAGGATAACCGCAACGTGGCCCGCATGGCGGTGCTGCTGGCGGGTTTGGGCGAAGGCGTGCCGGGTGTCACCGTGAACCGTCTGTGCGGATCGGGGCTTGATGCCGTGGGGCAGGCGGCGCGCGCGATCAAGACAGGCGAGGCCGAGGTGGTGCTGGCAGGCGGTGTGGAATCGATGAGCCGCGCCCCCTTGGTGATGCCCAAGGCGGATGCCGCATTCTCGCGCCGGGCCGAGATTTATGACACCACCATCGGCTGGCGTTTCGTGAACCGCGCCATGCACAAGGCGTATGGCACCGATTCCATGCCTGAAACAGCCGAGAATGTGGCCGCCGATTTCGGCATCTCCCGCGAAGATCAGGATGCTTTCGCCCTACGCTCGCAAACCCGCGCGATTGCGGCGATCGAAAGCGGGCGACTGGCGCGTGAGATTGCGCCCGTTACCGTCCCGCAGCGCAAGGGTGATCCGGTTGTGGTCAGCCGTGACGAACACCCCCGCGCCACCACACTGGACAAGCTGGCAGCGCTGCCCGCACCCTTCCGCGAGGGCGGCTCGGTCACGGCGGGCAATGCATCGGGCGTCAATGACGGCGCGGCGGCGCTGATTATCGCCTCGGCCGATGCAGTCAAGAAATACGGCCTGACGCCGCGCGCGCGGATCGTGTCAATGGCGACCGTGGGCGTGGCCCCGCGGATCATGGGCATCGGCCCCGCGCCCGCGACACAGGCGTTGCTGGACCGTCACGGGCTAAAGATCAGCGATATCGATTTTGTCGAATTGAACGAGGCGTTTGCCGCCCAAGGTCTGGCTACGATGCGCCAGTTGGGCCTGCCCGATGACGCCGATCACGTGAACCCGCATGGCGGGGCCATCGCGCTGGGCCATCCTTTGGGTATGTCGGGCGCAAGGCTGGCGCTGACGGCGGCGATCAACCTGTCCGATGCCGGGGCCAAGCGCGCCATCTGCACCATGTGCATCGGTGTGGGGCAAGGCATCGCCCTGATGCTGGAGGCGGTCTGATGGAGGATCTATCGCCAAGACCCGGTGATCTGGAGGCGATCGAAACGGCCAGCCGGGATGAGATTTCGGCGCTGCAACTTCAGCGGATGCAATGGTCGCTGCGCCACGCCTATGACAACGTGCCCCATTACCGCGCCAGTTTCGATGCGGCGGGGGTGCATCCCGATGATCTGAAAACGCTGTCGGATCTGGCAAGGTTTCCCTTCACCGCCAAGGCCGATCTGCGCGCGAATTATCCTTTCGGCATGTTCGCCGTGCCGCGGGCACAGGTGGCGCGGGTGCATGCCTCATCCGGCACTACGGGTCAGCCCACAGTGGTGGGGTATACCAAGGCCGATCTGGCGGTTTGGGGCACGGTCGTGGCGCGCAGCTTGCGGGCGGCGGGGCTGCGGGCGGGCGACATCCTGCACAACGCCTATGGCTACGGGCTGTTTACCGGCGGCTTGGGCATCCATCTGGGGGCCGATGCGCTGGGCCTGACCACGGTGCCGGTCTCGGGCGGGATGACCCCGCGCCAAGTGCGCCTGATCGAGGATTTTCGCGCCGATGGCATCACGGTCACGCCGTCCTACGCGCTGTCCATTCTGGATGAATATGCCAAACAGGGGCTGGACCCGCGCAAATCACCGCTCAAGGTCGGTATCTTCGGGGCCGAACCATGGACCAACGCCATGCGGCTGGAGATCGAACAGGCCTTCGATATGCATGCCGTCGATATCTATGGCCTGTCCGAGGTGATAGGCCCGGGCGTGGCCAATGAATGCGTGGAAACCAAGGATGGGCTGCATGTCTGGGAGGATCATTTCTACCCCGAGGTGATCAACCCCGACACAGGCGAGGTGCTGCCCGATGGCGAGCTGGGCGAGCTGGTCTTCACCTCGCTGACCAAAGAGGCGTTTCCGATCATCCGCTACCGCACCCGTGATCTGACACGGCTCATGCCGGGCACGGCGCGCAGCATGCGGCGGATGGAAAAGATCACCGGACGCAGCGATGACATGATCATCCTGCGCGGCGTCAACGTGTTTCCAACCCAGATCGAGGAAGTCCTGATGCAGGTCCGCGACCTGGCGCCGCATTTCCAGATCGAACTGCACCGCAAAGGACGGATGGATGCGATGCGCGTGCTCTGCGAGGCCTGCGACGGCGTTGACCCATCGGGGCGCGAGGCGGCAGCGCGGGATATGTCGCACCGGATCAAGCAGATGGTCGGCCTGTCGGTCGAGATCACTGTGTCCGATCCCGGCGGCGTGGCGCGCAGCGAAGGCAAGGCCGTCCGCATCATCGACAACCGCCCCAAGGACGCGTGACATGGCGCGCGGTCTGGCACGCGACCATGATGAAAAACGCGCCGCCCTGCGCAAAGGGGCGGCGGATTACTTTGCCGCGCATGGCTATGACCGCGCCTCGATGACAGGCGCGGCCAAACATTGCGGCGTGTCCAAGGCACTGATCTATCACTACTATTCCAGCAAGGAAGATCTGCTGTTCGACATCCTCGATGATCACCTCGGAGCCTTGGTCGATGTGGTCGAGGCCGCGCGCGGCGAAGGTATGCGCGGCGTGATCCGTGCGGTGCTGTCGGCCTATGAAGATGCGGATGCCGAACACAAACTGCAACTGGACGCGCTGGCCACACTGCCACCCGCGCGCCAGGCCCCGCTGATCGCGGCGCAGCGCCGGCTTGTCGCTGTCATGGCCGAGGCCGTCGCGTCCGAGCGCCCCGGTCTGGATGCCGACAGATTGCGCGCGCTGACCATGTCGGTCTTTGGTATCCTCAACTGGTTCTATATGTGGCACCGTCCGGGCAAGGGCCTGAGCCGGTCCGCCTATGCCGATCTGGCTGCCGATTTCGTCCGGGGCGGGCTGCGCGCCGTCTGATCCGTTGCATGGGCTGCGCTGTTGCAGTTGAGTATTTAAGGAACAATGAAGGCAGGGGCTGTCCTGTGCTTCATTGTTCCTTAAATACTCATGCGGCGGTTGCTGCTGGATCAGGCAAAGCTGCCATGGCAGAACCAGCCGCGTGACAGGGCCGCGCCATGGGCAAAGAACAGCCACAGTCGCGCCCCGCAGGTCGTGGTGATGACCCAGTAGTCGCGGGTGCCGCTGCGCCAGTCGGGTTCGTCCAGCCACCATTCCGGTGCGATGCGTTCGGGGCCTTGGGCGCAGGCCGAGACCAGATCGCGGCGGCGCCAGCGAAAGCGGGCGGGGGGCGCTTTTGTGTCTGGGGCGGTGACGGGTTCGGGCCGCCACAACAAAAGAGGGCGCGGCGCGGCGGGTGTTGGCCAGCAGGGTGCGGGGTCGGACCATGCGGCGGCCAGCACTTGTGCGCCTTTTTCGGGGATATGGCTATTGCCGGGATGGTGGCGGGTGATCGTCTCCATCCCGATACGTGCGCCCATGCGGCTGAGCAGGTCCTCCAGTGCGGTGTCGCGTGCGGCACGCCCTACGCTGGCCTGTGTTGCATCCAGATGGCCGCTGCTTTGTTTGTCGTGCAGGGGTTCGGTTTGCACGGCTTCAAGGCGGAACATGTCGATCCCGAAGCCCGCGTCGATCTGGTCAAGGCGCATTGCCAGCAGGGGCCGGATACGTGCGGGGTCATGGGTGGCGCGGGCGAGGGTCAGGCTGATCTCTTGGCGTGCGCCATCGCTGCGATAGGCCTCGAGCCGGATTGTCCGCACGCCCTGCCGTTTGTCGCGCAGCATGTCGCACAGGCGCGGCAGCAGCCGGTCCAGTGCGGCCAGTATGTCATCGGCAAGCCCGACAGGGTCCGGCAGGTTGATCCGTGTGGCAAAGGCGGTATCGGGGCGCGCCGGGGTGATGGGTTCGGGCGCACTGCCAAGGGCCTGATCCAGCCGCAGCACCAGCCCTTTTCCAAAGCGCCGCGCCAGCGCTGCGCGCGGCTGGCCTGTCAGGTCGCTGATCTGGCGCAGGCCCAGCCGGGTCAGTTGCGCCACCGTGTCAGGGTCCAGCCGCAGCGCGGCCACCGGCAGGCGGGCGATGGCGGAATGTGTCTGACCCGCCTGTGCGATGGCGGGGGCGAAGCTGGTGCCGTTTTGCGCGATATCCCTTTCAGCGGGCCGTTTTGCGGCACGAGAGCGGGTGGCGCGCGCCTCTTGCTGGATGGCGTTGCCGCTGCGCCCGCTGCCGGCGCTTCGTCCGGCATGGCGCGCCAAGGCCCATGCCGCGCCGGGTGTATCGGCCAGCCCTGCCTGCACCGACAGCCCCATCCGTTCCAGTGCCGCGCCGATCTGATCCAGCATCGCCGCTTCGCCGCCGAACAGATGCGCGCAGCCGGATATATCCAGCGCCAGCGCATCGGGTGGCTGCGCGGCCACCAGTGGCGACCATTGCACCGCCCAGCGGCGCAGCCGGGTCAGAAAGCCCGCCTCGGCCGCGGCATCGCGCGCCTGCGTGACCAGTGCGGGGCATAGTGCCAGCGCATCGCGCAGTGGTTGGCCGGGATACACCCCCGCCGTCTGTGCCATGACCGAGACCGAGGTGACGCGCTGCATCTGCCCTGTCTGTTCGATCACGGCAAAGGGCTGCTCTGGCAGGCCGCGCATGGCACGCAGCAACCGCTCCGCGCCAAGGCGGGGGAACCAGAGCGAAAGGATTCGTTTCGGGGCCATGGGCAGCTTTGCGTCAGGTTGTTCTTTGTTTGTTCTTATCTAGGGCGACATCTGTGCAGAGTCGAGTCTGTACAGGGTGCGGGTTGGCGCCTAACCGCACCAGATGCGCGTGATCCGGCCTTGGCTGTTATAGGTCACGTTCAGCCGGTCGGCGCGGTCATCCATCGTCATGGGGCTACCGTCTGCCATCACGCGCTGCGCCGCGCCCATGCCGGACAAATCCTGTTGCGCCACGGGTTGCCCCAGCAAGCCCTGCAGGCTTGCCGCGCTGCAGGCATGATCGGGTGGGCTGGATACTTGCGGTGTCTCGGGCATGCAGGCGATCAGCAACAGCGATGCGGCAAGGGTGATGGGGGCGGAATATCGCATGAATGTCGGCCTTTGCGCGATTTGGTCCGCTTGCAGCCTAGACCGAAACGCTGCCGCCCGATAGGAGGAGGTTGAACATCGGCATGGTTTC
>JBLRWJ010000011.1:0-44476 GCA_047921315.1 Rhodobacterales bacterium
TGCACTGGCCATTCTGGAAGATTTGCGCGGGGTTTAACCCGCGCGATACGCTTTAATTATCGTTGATATCACGATCCCAGATCTTGACCTGCCCTTTGCGGATACCGACCAGACGCCGCAGGGCGATCCACGCGATCAATGACGCCAGTGCAAAGACCAGGATCAGCACGAACAGGTTGCTACCCAGCACGCCGATCAGCAGCAGCACGCCAACCAATGCCGCCCCGATGGCAAAGCCCAGCAGGATAAAGCCGGGCAGCATCACCTCGGCCACGGCCAGCGTGACGCCAACCACAACCCAGACCCACCATTCCTGCCAGAGCACCATCAACCGCGCCCTTTCAGCAGGGAGAACGCGTTGCCAAAGGCTTCGAGCGCGGATGCGGGCAACAGGATCGTCTGTTTGCCATCACCTGCAGCCACGGCTTGCAGCGCCTCAACCTGTTTGAGAGCCACCTGATATTGCGCCGCCTCCAGCCCGTTTTCCTTGATCGCGGCAGCAACAACGCCTGTGGCATAGGCTTCGGCATCCGCCTCGACGCGGCGCGCCTTGGCCTGTTGTTCAGCCGCGTAAAGATCAGCATCAGCAGCCAGTTCCACGGCACGCTTGCGGCCCTCGGCCTCGGTCACCTGTGCGCGGCGGGCGCGTTCGGCGTTCAACTGTTGCAGCATGGCAGCGCGGGTGGCGGCATCAAGGTTCACATCCAAAATCTCGGCCCGCGTCACCTCGATCCCCCAGTCATCAACCATGGCGACAACCTGATCCCGGATCTTGTGGATCAGATCAGCGCGGTTTGATTGCACCGCATCAAGTTCGATCTTGCCGATCTCACTGCGCACGATCCCTGCCACGGTCGTGGCGATGGCCGCATCCACATCGCGGATACGGTACACCGTCTTTTCCGGCTCGGTAATGCGGTAGAACACCGAGGTTTCCACCTTGAGCAAGACGTTATCGGTTGTGATGGCATCCTGTTCGGCATTGGGCAACTGGCGTTCCAGCACCGAAATGCGATGCGCGACAACATCCAGAAACGGGATGATAAAGTTGATCCCCGGCCCAAGAACCGTGCGCAAGCGGCCAAAACGCTCTACCACATGCTTTTCTGACTGCGGCACGATCTTGATCGCTTTGTAAAGCGATACGATCACCAGAACGGCAATGGCCAGCGATACGGCATTGCCGCCCAAAAGGTCTGTCAAACTGTCGTCCATCCAATGCACTCCTTGCTATTGCGGCGACAATAGCGGGATGTGAACAGCAGGGGAATCAGTGATTTGCACAGCTGCGCGGCCATTATTCACGTTGCATGGCCATATAGAGGCGCAGCCGATCCTGAAAATGCGGAATCGCCAAGGGATCAGCCAGATAGGCTGCAGGGCTCATCAGCTGCCAGCCCTGTCCTTCATTGCCAAAGACAACATCATCAACGCAGCCCGCATCCAGATGCGCCGCAAAGAACCAGACAGGCCCGCCGCACCCGATAAAGCGTTGCCCCCAGCGCAGATCGGATGGGGCGATGCGCAGGCCCAGTTCCTCATGCGTTTCGCGCAGGGCACATTGCTGCGGGCTTTCTGCCCCCTCGCGGCCACCACCGGGCAAATCCAACCGACCGGGCCATGGAATGTCCGGCCGCGCATCCCGCAGAATCACCGCAAGATCGGCCCCCAGAAACACGGCCAGCTTGGCCCCGACAAAATCCTGCATCATGATATCAGTTTCCTGCCCCATTAGCGTTATATAAGGTATGATTGTGCCACCACCATCCCTGTCCCGCGGATCTTTGCCATGCCAAGCCTGTGCCGCGATTGCCTGACCCGCTTTGACGCCGCGCCGCGTTGTCCGGCCTGCCGCAGCCCGCGCATTGCCACGCATCCCGAACTGGACAGCCTGACCATCGCGCATATGGATTGCGATGCCTTTTATGCGTCGGTCGAAAAGCGCGACAATCCCGCATTGGCGGACAAGCCGGTGATTATCGGCGGGGGGCGGCGCGGTGTTGTATCAACCGCCTGCTATATTGCGCGGATCAAGGGCGTGCGTTCCGCGATGCCGATGTTTCAGGCGCTGAAACTATGCCCCGAGGCTGTCGTGATCACGCCGCGTATGCAGGCCTATGTCGATGCGTCACGCGCCATCAGGGCGATGATGGAAGAATTGACCCCGGCGATCGAGCCGCTGTCACTGGATGAGGCATTTCTGGATCTGACCGGGACAGAACGCCTGCATGGCGCACCTGCTGCCGTGATGCTGGCGCAACTGGTGCGGCGGATGAAGACCGAACTGGGCCTGACAGGATCAATCGGGCTGAGCCATAACAAGTTTCTGGCCAAGGTGGCATCAGACCTGAACAAACCGCATGGGTTTTCCGTGATCGGGCGCGCCGATACAGCCGCATTCCTGCGCGGCAAGCCTGTGCGCATGATATGGGGGGTTGGTCAGGCCGGACAAAGCGCGCTGGAACAGGCAGGCATCCGCAGCTTTGACGATCTGCTGCGCTGGGATGCCCGCGATCTGACCGCGCGTTTCGGCACGATGGGCGACCGGCTGTGGCATCTGGCGCGCGGGCAGGACAACCGCCGCGTGACGCGCGATAGCCCGATGAAATCCATCTCGAATGAAACAACCTTTGGGCAGAATACTTCGGACACCGATATACTTGATGGCCATATCTGGCGGCTGGCCGAAAAGGTGGCCGACCGCGCCAAGGCAAAATCACTGGCGGGGCGCGTTGTCACCCTCAAGCTGAAGCGGGCGGATCACCGTATCCTGACCAGACGGCACAGCCTGCGCGATGCCACGCAACTGGCAGACCGTCTGTATCGCGAGGCGCGGGCCTTGTTTGATCAGGGCACAACGGCAGGGCCATACCGCTTGATCGGGGTGGGGCTGTCTGATCTGGTGCCTGAACAGTCTGCGGATCTCTCGGGCGACCTGCTTGATCCGCAAGCGCAATCGCGCCAGCGCGCAGAACGGGCCACCGATGCCATCCGCGCCCGCTTTGGCGAAGATGCCATTATGAAAGGCCGCGCATTGCGCTGACCGGATCAGCCTATTCCGCCGCCAGCCTTTGATCCCGCGCACCGATGGCCACGATACGGGCGATCACATCCGTCATGATCTTCTGGAAAGTCACGAAATTGCCGTTCGGACGGATCAACTGCTCATTCATATAAAGCGCACGATCAACCTCGATCTGCACCACATGCTGATTGCGGGTTGGTCTGCCGTAATGCTGCGCCGTATAGGCCCCGGCGAAAGGAGCATTGCGTGCCACCACCAAGCCGGTGCCGTCAAAGGCCGCCTCGATCTGGTCGACCACCCAGGCAGAAGCGGATGCACCGAACCTGTCACCCAGCACCACATCAGCCCGCCGCGCACCGGACCGGGCGATGCCATCCATCGCCTCATGCGGCATGGAATGGCAATCAATCAGAATCGCCTCGCCAAACTGGCCATGCGCCTCATCCAGCAGCCGCTGCAAGGTGCCGTGATAGGGGCGCCAGTAACGCGTGATGCGGGCTTGGACGTCTTCCAGCTCCAGTTTGCCACGATAGATCGCGCGCCCGCCTGCCACGACACGCGGCACCACCCCCAGCCCTGATGCGATGCGCGGATTATGCGACACCCCCCTGACACCACGGATCAGGGCGGGGTCCAGCTCATCGGCGCTGCGGTTCAGATCAATATAGGCCCGCGGCACACCGGCCAGCAACAGCGGCGCGCCAAGATCCGGCGCTGCGGCATAGATCCGGTCCACAAAGGCATCCTCGGATGTGCGAATCGAATGCTCATCCAGAACGGTGCGGCGCAGAAAGCTCCATGGATAATCGCGCCCACTGTGGGGTGAGGCAAAAACCACGCTGCAACGCGTCTGTTCGGGCCGGATCAGATGATAGGCGTCTTTGGGCATGTCTTATCCTTGTTGTCGCTATATCATAGCGCGATAAATCGCTTTGCCAAAAGCCCTTGATCCTGCTTCCGACTCCTTTTATAGACCACGAACCGGCGCGGATTTCCGCGCCCCTCTTTGTTTGGAGGGGCAAAGGTTCGCCTCGGTATCATGGGTGATTAGCTCAGTGGTAGAGCACTTCGTTGACATCGAAGGGGTCACAAGTTCGAACCTTGTATCGCCCACCATGATTTCTATGTTCCGGCAACGGGATATTCCACCGGCCCCTGACGGGGCTGCTTCACCGTCCCGGCTTCGGGGCAAGGCAACCACAAGGCGCAAGGCCCGCGCCGCGACTGATAGGAGATGACCATGAAGGTCAAGAATTCCCTCCGCTCGCTCAAGAACCGGCATCGCGATTGCCGTGTCGTGCGCCGCAAAGGCCGCGTCTACGTGATCAACAAGACGCAGCGTCGGTTCAAAGCCCGTCAGGGCTGATTGAGACGCGACCAAATTAAAAGACCGCCTTTCCAGGCGGTCTTTTTTTATGTCTGAACAAATTTTTGGATCGAACGGTAGCGCGCCGCCTTGCGGCACCTGACCGCATCACGCCCTAGTCATAGACGCGCTGATCCTCGATCACCTTGCCATCATTGGGCAGGCTGCCGGGGCTGAGCAATTCGATCTTGCCCTTCAGCTTCAGGACCTCGGCCACCGATCCTGCATAGGCATCGGCACTGCCACCATCGGCTTCGATCTGTACGGTCATCACATCCATCTCACCCTCACGGGTGGCAATCACGCGGGCGCGGCTGATTTCCGCATGTTTGGCCACAAGCTGCGCCACCTGTTCAGGGCGCACAAACATCCCCTTGATCTTGGTCGTCTGATCAGCACGCCCCATCCAGCCCTTGATGCGCATGTTGGTACGCCCACAGGGGCTGGTGCCCTCCATCGCCGCACTCAGATCACCCGTGGCGAAACGGATCAGCGGATAATCAGGGTTCAACGTGGTCACAACCACCTCACCCACCTGACCGGGGGCAACAGGATTGCCGGTGCCGGGGGTGACAATCTCGACGATCACGCCCTCATCCACGATCATCCCGTCCTGCGCCGCGCTTTCATACGCGATATTGCCCAGATCGGCGGTGGCATAGGATTGCAGACACAGGATACCGCGATCCGCATATTCCTGCCGCAACGATGGAAACAGCGCACCACCCCCCACCGCAGCACGCGTGATGCCCAGCCTGATCCCCATCTCATCGGCCTTATCAAGGATGATCTTCAGGTAATCGGGGGTTCCGGCATAGGCCGTCACACCGACATCGCGGCTGGCGGTCACCTGCAATTCGGTCTGGCCGGTGCCGGCAGGCAGCACAGCCGCGCCCACGGCACGCGCACCGGATTCAAAGATCATCCCCGCCGGGGTCAGATGATAGCCGAAACAGTTTTGTACAATATCACCCGGACCAATGCCGCAGGCATGCAGGAAACGGCCCATGCGCCACCAGTCATGCTCGGTCCCGCCGGGTTCATAAATGGGGCCGGGGGATTGAAAGATATGCGCAAAGCCACTCGCTGGCCGTGTGGTCAAGCCGCCAAAAGGGGCCGCTGATGCCTGCGCCCGCCCCAGATCAGACTTGCGCAACACCGGCAGTTCCGCAAGATCCGCAACCGAGATCACGGCGGCGGGGCTGACACCATCCAAGGCACCGGCATATCCCGGCAAAGCCCGCGCCCGCGCAATCTGGTCGGGCAAAGCCTTGGCAATCGCCGCGGCACGTTGATCGGCACTGCGGGTTTCAAGCTCGTCAAAATAGCGGGTCATGACAGACCTTTCGCAAAATGGGTCAATATCAGGGTTTTGCGGCCGCTTCAGCTCAGCCAGCGTTTACGCCGCCGATAAGAGCGGACATCGCGGAAAGATTTGCGCCCCTCTTCGGACACGCCAAGATAGAATTCTTTGACATCGGGGTTCTCGCGCAGATCAGCCGCAGGCCCATCCATCACAACGCGCCCCGATTCCAGAATATAGCCGTAATGCGCGAAACGCAGCGCCACATTGGTATTCTGTTCCGCCAGCAGGAAGGTGTTGCCCTCTTTCTCGTTGAGGTTCTTCACGATGGAGAAAATCTCTTCCACCAGTTGCGGCGCAAGGCCCATGCTCGGCTCGTCCAGCAGGATCGTCTCAGGGCGGCTCATCAGCGCGCGCCCGATCGCAACCATCTGCTGTTCACCGCCTGACGTGTAGCCCGCCTGACTTTTCCGGCGCTCTTTCAAGCGCGGAAAATAATTGTAAACCATGTCAAGATCCGCTTCGATCGCGCCCTTGCCATCCTTGCGCGTATACGCACCGGTCATCAGGTTCTCTTCCACGGTCAGATGTTCAAAACAGTGACGCCCCTCCATCACCTGAATCACACCTTTTTGCACCAGATCGGTAGGGCTGAGGTTCTGCACTCGCTCTCCCCGATACAGGATGCTGCCCTTGGTCACCTCGCCACGCTCGGAATGCAGCAGGTTTGAAATCGCCTTGAGCGTCGTTGTCTTGCCCGCGCCATTGCCACCCAAAAGCGCGGTGATCCCCCCTTTGGGCACCTTCAGCGAGACACCTTTGAGAACGAGGATCACGTGATTATAGATCACCTCGATATTGTTGACCTCAAGTAGGGTCTCTTCGGTCCGGCCTGCGTCCAGCATTATCCACGCTCCGTTAAGGTTAACGCGCCCGCCTGTTCGGATGGGCATCGTTCAGGCTTCTTCTTGCAAAAAATATCCAAATTCTGCGGGCAGCCAAGGAAGCTGCCCGCAGCGTTTCGCGCTTATTCGCAGCGCGGTGTGATATTGGCCTCGGCCGCATAGGCTGCCGAATCTTCGGCGATCAACGGGTTCAGAACGTCCTGATCCGCTTGGAAGAAGTCAGTGATCATCGTCCACTGACCGGCGGCTGCATCCCACTGCTTCACGGCACCAAAGCCGTCACCACCATGGTTTTCGCAGGTCACGCTGAATGTCGGTCCGAAGTTGGGCAGACCAAGGGCCACCATTTTCTCTTCGGTGATTTCCAGTGCTTCCATCCCGTCACGCATCATCGCTGGCGTGATCTTTGAAGTGCCATGCATCTCCTGGGCCGTTTTCGCCGCTTCAACCGCCAGCATCGCTGCATAAAGGCCACGGTTATACAGCACGGTGCCCATCTGATCGCCGGCGCCTGCCGCTTTGCCTGCATCTTTCACATATTGCTGCAGATCGGCATAAAGCGGGTAGTCAGATCCAAGGTTGTGGAAGGTCAGCGCCTTGTAGCCGTTGGCCCCGTCGCCTGCGGGCAGAACGTCGTTTTCAGAGCCGGACCACCAGATGCCGATGAAGTTTTCCATCGGATAGCGGATGTTGGCCGCCTCTTGGATCGCGACCGAGTTCATCACACCCCAGCCCCACATCAGAACGTAATCAGGACGCTCGCGGCGGATCTGCAGCCACTGGCTTTTTTGTTCCTGACCGGGGCTGTCCACGGCCAGCAAAGTCAGCTCATAGCCATGTTTCTTGGCCAGATCTTCCAGCGTGCGGATCGGCTCTTTGCCATAGGCAGAGTTATGGTAAACCAATGCAATCTTCTTGCCGCTGATGTCACCATCATTGATGTCCAGCAGATGCGTGATCGCGATGGATGCGCCATCCCAGTAGTTTGCCGGATAGTTGAAGATATGGCTGAACACTTTGCCGTTCTTGGCTGAGGTGCGGCCATAACCCATTGTATGGACAGGGATTCCGTCAGCAGTGGCTTTGGGGATCAGCTGATAGGTGATGCCGGTTGACAGGGGCTGATAGACAAGAACGCCTTCGCCCTTGGTCGCCTCATAGCATTCCACACCTTTTTCGGTGTTATAGCCGGTTTCGCATTCAATCAGGTTGACACGCTCGCCGCCGATGCCGCCATCGCGTTCGTTCATCAGGGTGAAATAGTCCTGATAGCCATCCGCAAACGGGATGCCGCCAGATGCGAAAGGTCCGGTTCGATAGCTCAGCGCCGAAAAGGTCAGCTCGGCCATCGCAGGTGCTGCCGCCATCATGGCCGCTGTCACCGCAGTGATCAGTTTCAGTTTCATCGGGTTATCCTCCCTTGGTTTTTTCCGATGGTGAATTCCGGAGTTCCCCCCGAAAATAAGCCTTGCCCCCGCCCTAATGCGGGAAGGGCCAAAGCCGCAATTTTTCCTTGGTCACGCGCCAAAGCTGTGCAAGACCGTGCGGTTCCGCGATCAAAAAGATGATGATCAATGCGCCCACGATCATGAATTCCAGATGCGCCGCCATATCGGTGGGCCAGCCCAGACCGCTGACCAATGTATTCTTCAGAAACACCGGCAGCAGCACCAGAAACGCCGCCCCGGCGAAAGAGCCGAAGATGGACCCAAGACCGCCGATGATGACCATGAACAGGACCAAGAAGGATTTGTTGATCCCGAACACCTCGCCCACCTCGACCGCGCCCAGATAGACCGCAAAGAACAGCGCGCCAGAGATGCCGACAAAGAACGAGGATACGGCAAAGGCGCTGAGTTTTGCCTTCAAAGGGTCCACCCCGATGATTTCGGCAGCGATATCCATATCGCGGATCGCCATCCATTTGCGCCCGAATGATCCCCGCGTCAGGTTGCGCGCGATGATCGCGCTGGCCGCGACAAAGACCAGACAGAACAGATACATCGCCCATGCCGGGGCGCTTGGCCCTGTGATATCCACGCCCAGCAGGGACCGCGTTGGTGATGTGATCTGCCCCGAGGCGGAATAGTTGTAGAACCACGGCACCCGGTTGAACAGCCAGACCAGAAAGAACTGCGCGGCAAGGGTGGCAACGGCCAGATAGAACCCTTTGATCCGCAAACTGGGCAAGCCGAATAGCAGACCAACTGCCGCCGTTATCCCGCCCGCGAAAATCACGTGGAACACGATGTTCACATCCGGGAAAGAAGTCATCAACTTATAGCAGGCATAGGCGCCAACAGCCATGAACCCACCTGTCCCCAGACTGAGCTGTCCACAATAGCCCACAAGGATGTTCAGGCCGATCGCTGCGATGGAATAGATCAGGAACGGCATGAAGATGGCGTTCACCCAGTAATCATTCAGCACAAAGGGAATGATCGCAAAGGCGATGAACAGCACCGCATAGTAGCGGTATCTGTCAAATTTGATCGGAAAGGTCTGGTTGTCATCCACATAGGATGTCTTGAAATCGCCTGCCTCACGGTAAAACATCAGCAAAGCTCCCGGCTGATTTTAAGATAGCTGAGGGTTCCGGCCAGAAAGCCCGCGCCCGCAATGACGGTGGCCAAAAGCATTGACCCGACAGATGATGGGTCCGTGGTCAGGGCCAGATAGCCGAACACCCAGAAGGCCGCGTAACCGATGACACAAATGATAGAACAGCTTTTCATGCCTACACCCTCTCGATGATTTTTTCGCCGAACAGGCCCTGTGGCCGGAACACAAGGAAGATGAGAGCCAGGACATAGGCAAACCAGTTTTCCGTAGCGCCGCCCATCATGCCGCCCAGCGTGAATTCAAACAGTTTCTCGCCCACGCCAATGATCAGGCCGCCGACAATGGCACCGGGGATCGAGGTGAAGCCCCCCAGCATCAACACCGGCAGCGCCTTGAGCGCGATCAGCGACAATGAGAACTGCACGCCGGATTTCGCCCCCCACATGATGCCGGCCACCAGCGCCACAAACCCTGCGATGGACCAGACCAGCACCCAGATAAAGTTGAGCGATATGCCCACCGACAGCGCCGCCTGATGATCATCCGCCACAGCGCGCAGGGCGCGGCCCTGTTTGGAATACTGGCTGTAAAGCGTCAGGCTGATCACAAGGATCACCGCCACGACAGTGGCCACGATATCCAGATTGTCGATGAAGAACCCATAGCCGAACAGGTTGAAGGTGATATCGTCAATGGTCATGTTCATGCCCTGGGGCAGGCCGACATCCAGCTTCTTGATCTCCCCGCCCCACATCAGATCTGATGTGCCTTCAAGGAAATAAGCCAGACCGATGGTGGCCATGAACAGGATGATCGGTTCCTGATTGATCAGATGTCTGAACACAAAGCGGTTCACCGCCCATGCCAGAAACACCATGACCCCCATCGTCAGCAAAATCGCAAGGATCGCGGGCACCTGCCAGCCGAAGTGGTGGATATTGGTGCCGAATACAGCGTTGATCAGATGGCTGAAAGGCACCTGCCCGCGCATGATCCCCACCAGTGAGGCCGCCGCAAACAGGGCCATAACCCCTTGGGCATAGTTGAAAATTCCGCTGGCCTTATAGATCAGCACAAAGCCCAGCGCGACAAGTGCATAAAGAACGCCCGCCATCAGGCCGTTCAGGATCACTTCCATCGCGAAGTAAAATTGTTCAGGCACGGGGCGCACTCCCTGTAAGACGGTGGAAAGTCTGGATGGCGACGAGGGGATCAATCATGGGCCACCCCCAGATAAGCATCGATCACCGCTTGATTGTTGCGCACCTCATCGGGTGAGCCATCGCCGATCTTCTTGCCGTAATCCATCACGACAACGCGGTCGGACAGGTCCATCACCACGCCCATGTCATGTTCGATCAAGGCAATTGTGGTGCCGAATTCATCGTTCACATCCAGAATAAAGCGGCTCATGTCCTCTTTTTCCTCGACATTCATGCCCGCCATCGGCTCGTCCAGCAGCAGCAGCTTTGGCTCAGCCGCCAAGGCGCGCGCCAGTTCGACCCGCTTTTTCAACCCGTAAGGCAAACGCGCCACAGGCGTTTTGCGAATGGCCTGAATTTCCAGAAAGTCGATAATCTTTTCAACGACTTCACGGTTCTCTACTTCTTCGCGTTCGGCTTTGCCCTTCCATATCGCCTGCGCGATCATGCCCGTCTTCATATGGGTCAGGCGGCCTGTCATGACGTTGTCCAGAACGCTCATCCCTTCAAACAGGGCGATGTTCTGAAAGGTGCGCGCAATGCCTTGCTGGGCAACCTGATAGGGTTTCATCGGCGGGCGTTTGGCACCACGAAACCACACTTCGCCCTCTTGCGGGATATAGAACCCGCTGATGACGTTCAGCATAGATGATTTGCCCGCGCCATTTGGGCCGATAATCGCGCGGATTTCCCCCTCACGGATGTCAAAGCTGATATCGGTGATCGCCTTCACACCACCAAAGCGCAGCGTGATGTTGCGCATTTCCATCATCACGCCGCCGATCTTGCGACCGTCCGGTGTGGTGTATCCCTCTGTGCTCATCTGGTTCATTCTGCTGCCATCTTCTGCGCTGTTTTGGCCTGCACCTTTGCATCGCGAATATCGAGCGTCGCGCTGATGTATCCTTTGCGACCGTCTTCATAGGTCACCTCGGTACGGGTGCTGATCTTGTCTGAGCCGTCATAAAGCGCCGTGATCAGATCGTTGAATTTCTCTTCCACGATCCGGCGGCGTACTTTGCGGGTGCGGGTCATTTCGCCATCATCCGCGTCCAGTTCCTTATGCAGGATCAAGAAGCGGTGGATCTGGCAACCAGACAACATCGGATCTTCCGCGATGGAGCGGTTAACCTCCTCGACATGGGCCTGCACGGCATCCAGCACCTTGGGGTGGCCGGCCAGTTCCTGATAGGAGGAATAGGAAATATTGTTGCGTTCCGCCCAGTTACCAACCGCGCTCAGGTCGATATTGATGAAGGCCATGCAACGGTCACGCCCGTTGCCGAACACCACCGCCTCCAGAATGTTGGGGTAGAATTTCAGCTTGTTCTCAACATATTTGGGGGCAAACAAATGACCGTCTGCCATTTTGCCCACATCCTTGGCGCGGTCGATGATGCGCAGATGGCCTGATCCTTCTTCGATAAAGCCGGCATCGCCCGTGGCAACCCAGCCATCGGCATCTTTGGTATCGGCTGTGCTTTCGGGGTTTTTGTAGTAGTATTCAAACACGCCGGGACTGCGGTAATACACCTCGCCATTGTCGCCGATGCGCAGTTCCACACCGGGCGCAGGAACGCCCACAGTGTCAGAGCGGACTTCGCCATCAGGCTGCATGGTGATGAAAACGGTTGCCTCGGTCTGGCCGTAAAGCTGTTTGAGATTGATCCCAAGGCTGCGGTAGAAATCAAAAATCTCGGGGCCGATCGCCTCACCGGCTGTGTAACCAACGCGCACACGGCTTAATCCAAGCGTGTTTTTCAGCGGACCATAGATGAACAGTTCACCCAGTTTATATTTCAACCTGTCCAACAGACCAACGGGCTTGCCATCCAGAATGTCCGGTCCAAACCTGCGGGCATGGGCCATGAACACATCGAACAGCCATTTCTTCATCCGGCTGGCATCCTCCATCCGGATCATCACATTGGTCAGCTGTGTCTCGAACACACGGGGCGGCGCGAAATAATAGGTCGGGCCTATTTCGCGCAGATCGGTCATCATGGTTTCAGGGCTTTCAGGGCAGTTTACACAGAACCCTGTCCAATAGGCCTGCCCCACCGAAAAGATGAAATCACCCACCCAAGCCATCGGCAGATAGGCCAGAATCTCTTCGCCCGGCCCCAGATTGTCAAACTCGGAGGAGTTCTGCGCGCTTTCGATGATGTTGCGATTGCTCAGCACCACGCCCTTGGGCTTGCCTGTTGTGCCCGATGTATAGAGCATGACGCAAGTGCTGGTCATATCCAGCGTGGCGCGGCGGCGCTCCAACTCGGGGGTCAGCTCATCGCGCGCGGCATATCCTTGTTCCTGCACATGGCGGAAATCATGCAGGCGGGAATGGTCATATTTGCGCAAACCACGCGGATCAAGATAGATCATATGCTCAAACTGATGCAGACGGTCCTGAATCTCGATAACCTTGTCGACCTGTTCCTGATCCTCGGCCATCACGAAACGTGCGCCGCAATGATCCAGCACATAGGCCATCTCTTCCGCGGCTGAATCCTGATAAAGCGGCACAGGCACAGCACCGACCGATTGCGCCGCAACCATCGACCAGTAGAGGTAGGGGCGGTTGCCCCCGATGATCGCGATAAAATCGCCCTCGTTCACACCCAGATTGATCAGGCCAAGCGCAAGGTTGTCCACCTCGCGTTGCACATCTTTCCAGGTCCAGGTCTGCCAGATGCCAAACTCTTTTTCGCGGTATGCGGGTTTATCCCCGAACCGCTGGGCGTTCCGCTGCAACAGCGCCGGTATGGACACAAGCCCACCGGTCGCCTGTGACGACTGTGCCAAATTACTTCCTCCCTTGCGCCCGTTCTCCCTCCGGGCCGGTGACCACCTGTGTCGGCGATTCTATTCCGAAACCCGATGGTGCACCCGCTACGCTCTACGTCAACTTTTTCCTGATGATTTCTCAATTATTACGAAATGTAACAAGGCGCCCGCTTGTGCGACGTTCTGGATACGCGAAGCGCTGGCCGTGGCGCACACATGATGCTAGCCATGACAACCAAGGGGATGAGGATGACCACAGGACCGTTCGATACGTCTGCCATGACCATGGCCGGGCTGAACCTGATCCAGCAGGCGCTGTCGATCTATGACAGTGATCTGCGGCTTGTTGTCTGCAACCGCCCTTTCCGCGATATGTTCGATCTGCCCGCAGCGCTGACCACGCCCGGCGCACGGTTTGAGGATACAATCCGGTTTCTGGCCACACGTGGGGAATATGGCCCATTGGTGGATCTGGATGAGGCGGTGGACCTGCGCGTGGAACAGGCCCGCGCCTTTGCGCCGCATTATATGGAGCGGCTGCGCCCGGACGGGCGCAGCATCAGCGTAGAAGGTTCTCCGTTGCCGCAAGGCGGCTGGGTCACGGTTTACACCGACATTACCCGCGTCAAACAGCAAGAGGCGCTGCTGCGCGCCCGGTCAGAGGAGTTGAGCGACAAGGTGCTGGCCTATGCCGAGGAGTTGAGCGCCACCAACCGCAATCTGGAGGCGACAGTCACCGCACTGGAAGAGGCCAAGCGCCAGTTGACAGAAACCGAGGCCCGCACCCGCCTGACCACCGAGATGATGCCCGCCCATATCTCGCATGTGGGGCGCGACCGCTGCTATACGTTTTCAAACCGCAAGCTGGGTGTGGTGATGCCGGGGCGCCCGGCCAATATTGTGGGCCTTCCGATCAGATCAGCCTTGGGCGAGATGGCCTATGCCGCGATCCAGCCGCATCTGGACGCGGCGTTTTTCGGGACCGCCTCAGTGTTTGAATTCAACGACGAGGACAGCTCGCGCCGCATCAGGGCGGCCTTTACGCCGGATCGTGCACCGGACGGACAGATCAACGGTGTCTATATCCTGTCGATGGATGTGACCGAGGAAACACAGGCGCGCAGCGCTTTGCAACAAACAAGGCGGCGCGAATTGGCCGCGCAACTGACCAGCGGAATGGCGCATGATTTTTCAAACCTGTTGACGATCATCATGGGCAGCCAGTCACGCCTGCAACGGATGCCCCTGCCGGATGACGCGCGCAATCTGGTCACGGCAACCCTGTCAGCCGCCTATCGGGGCGGCAGCCTGCTGAACCGGCTGGCCGATATCACCGGCGCCCGCGAATGGAACCCCACCCCGGCTGACCTGCGGGCACTGCTGACCGATCTGGAAACACTGGCAGCGCCGGCCTTGCCTGCGCAGATCAATCTGACGATCCAGAACACAATCAGCCACGAGTCCCTGATGCTGGACACCGGGATGTTGCAGGATTCCTTGCTGAACCTGATCCTGAATGCCCGCGATGCCTGCGGTGATGCAGGGGCCATCATGTTGCGTGTTGAGGCCGTGCAGAATACTTGGGCCGAATTTACCGTCACCGATACCGGACCGGGCTTTTCCGATGCGGCCCTTGATCACGCGCTGGAGCCGTTTTTCACCACCAAGGGCGGCGAGGGCACCGGGCTGGGCCTTGCCATGGTGTATGACATGGTCAAGCTGGCGGGGGGGCGGATCTGGATCGGAAATGCGCCAACGGGCGGACAGGTCAGCCTGCGCCTGCCCTTGCGCGCTGCGCCCGCGTCTTTTGCCGCAGGGCTGGTGCTGCTCGTCGAGGACAGCCCCGATCTGCGTGTCGGCATCCGCGAAATGCTGCGCGATCAGGGACATGCCGTCATCGAGGCCGCCAGCGTGGATGAGGCGCTGGCCCTGTTGGGGCAGCTGCCCGACATCACGCTGATCCTGTCGGATATCACGCTGGAAGGTGACGCCACCGGCCTTGATCTGCTGACACGCCTGCCCAAAGGCCACCCCCCCTGCCGGTTGATGACTTCTTTGCCCGCCGGTCACCCTTTGCACAAAGCAGGGCTTGAACATGGCCCTGTCTTGATGAAACCCTTTACCGCAACCGGGCTTTTCGCCTTTTTGCAAAGTCCGGGAAAACCATAGATGACCGCACCGCTTGTCACTATTCTGGATGATGAACCCGCAATCCGCAACATGCTGTCCGATGCCCTGACCGAAGCTGGATTCCGCACCATGAGCTTTGGCCGCGCGACCGAGTTCGAGGCAGCGCTGAAGACTGCAACGCCGGATATCTGCCTTGTGGATCTGTCCCTGCCGGACCGGGACGGGCTAACGCTGGTGCACCGTCTGGCGCTGGAACAGGGGGCAGTGGTGATCATCATATCCGGCCGCGCGCAGGTGCAGGACCGGGTCACCGGGCTGGAATTGGGGGCGGATGATTACATCATCAAACCGTTTGATCCGGCCGAAGTGGTGGCGCGTATCCGCGCCCGTCTGCGGCGGGGCCAGCCCACCACGCAGACCGGGCAATCCGCCCGCTTCAACGGCTGGACCGCGCATTTCGACCATTACGCGCTGGAAGATGAGAACGGTGTTGAAACGCCCTTCTCCCATGCCGAAGGCGAGGTGCTGCGCCTGTTTCTGGAACGGCCCAAACGCCTGATCTCGCGCGCGATGATGCAAGAGATACTGGGCGGTGCCGCTGGCGACAGTTTTGACCGGGCGATGGATGTGCGCATCTCGCGGTTGCGCACCAAGCTGCGCGAAGATCCCAAGAACCCACGCCTGATCAAGACGATCTATGGCGCGGGCTATATCTTTGTGGGCGATGTGGTCTGGACCGGATAGGGCGGCAAGGCCGGGGCGCTGCCCCGGACCCCGGGATATTTGCGGCAAGAAGAAACGGGCCTATCGTCACTTGGTCTATCGTGATTGCGCCAGGGCGGGCAGGGCCTTGGCCATCACATGCAGGCCGGTCAGCAGGTCAGCCTCGGCCGTGTCTTCGGCAAAGGCATGGCTGATGCCACCGATGGAGGGCACGAACATCATCGCCGCGGGCATCAGCGCCGCCACATTGGTGGCGTCATGCAGCGCGCCTGATTGCATCTGGCGCCAGCGACGGGGCGCGGTGTGTGCCGCCGCATCCGACAAAGCGGCGCGCAACGTGGTATCCATCGCAACCGGTTCCAGCCCCATCATGCTGGAAAAGGACAGGGTCATGCCGTGCTGGTCCGCGATATCTGTGGCGGTCTGGCGGATCACGTCTTCCATCAGTTTGAGGCGGGCGCTGTCACCGTCACGCCACTGCATCGCGAAAGTGACCCGCCCCGGCACGATGGAATGCGCGCCGGGATGCAGGCTGACATGGCCGATCGTCCAGACAGATTGCGGGGTGACGACATTGCGCAGCCTATCGTTCAGGGCGGTGTTGAATGCTGACAGCGCCTGAAAGGCATCACGGCGGCGATGCATCGGGGTGGTGCCCGCATGGTTCTGTTCGCCCGTGAGCGTGATCGTCATATCGCGGATGCCGACAATATCGGTGACGATGCCAATCGCCTCATCGGCTTCGTGCAGCCAAGGCCCCTGTTCGATATGGCATTCCACAAAACCGGTAAAGCGCGCCGGATCTATGCGGTCTCCGGCCAGATGTGCCATGGCAGAGCGCGCAGCAGCAAAGGTCACGCCGGTGCTGTCTGTCAGCGTATCAGCGCGGTCCAGTGGCAAATGGCCAGACCAGATCGCGCTTCCGGTGGTGACACCAAAGCGGCCCTCCTCATCCTGAAAATTGGCAACAGATACCGCAGGGCCGCCCGCTTCTTGCGCCGCGCGGGCGATTTCCAGCGCCATTACAACGCCCAGCGCCCCGTCAAGCCAGCCGCCTTCAGGCTGGCTGTCGCTATGGGATCCCATCAACAGCGAGCGTCCGGGGGCCAGACCAAAGAGGTTTCCGACCACGTCAAAGCGTGGCTCCAGCCCGGCATCCCGCATGCGTCCGGCCACCCATTCGCGCGCGGCGATGTCAGCGGGCGAATAGGCCGGGCGCACCACGCCTTTGCCCACACCCGACGCCCCGAAGTGCCGCAAATCATGCAGATCCTTCAGAAACCGTTCCCCTTTCACTTGCATCATCAATCCCTTGTCGTGAATCCCTGGTCTTGCGCTTTGCCGATACAAAAGCGCCATCCGCGCCAGATGTCCATCCCGCTGCTTTGGCGGTTGTCATGCGCCGCGCCGTGACCTAATCCTGCCGCGCAACAGCTTGGAGGCCCCGATGTCACAGATCACTCTTGTCCGGCATGGGCAGGCCCAGACCGGAGCGCGCGACGAACACGGCTATGACCGGCTGAGCCCGCTGGGCCATCAGCAAGCCGCATGGCTGGGCGAGCATCTGACCGATACGCGCGAGATGATCGAGCGGGTCTATTGCGGCACACTCACGCGCCATCTTGAGACAGCCGCCGCGATGGGCGCGGGCCAGCATGCCGAGATCGTACAGGATGCGCGCCTGAACGAGATGGAGTTCTTTACGCTGGCACAGCTTTACGGCGCGCAGCATGGTGCGCCGCTGCCGGATACACGCGAGGGGTTCGTGACCTATATGCCGCGCCTGCTGGCCGCATGGGAGGCGGGAGAGATCGACAGCCCACCCGAAAGCTTTGCGGATTTCAGCAGTCGCGTCACCGATGCGCTGGCCGAGATTTCCGCCGGGCGTGGCCCTGCGCTTGTGGTCACATCCGGCGGGCTGATCGGCATGGTGCTGCGCCACACGATGGGGCTGGGCACACCGGCATTTGCGCGGGCCTGCATTGCGATCATGAACACCTCTGTCCATCGTCTGCACCGGCTTGGCAGCGATATGGCCTTGACCCAGTTCAATGCCGTGCCGCATCTGGACCGTCCTGATCGGCAGTATGCGCAAACGCATCTTTAAGCCGCGCGCCGGCTTGGCTATGCTGCGCGGCAAATCACCTGCTGAAAGACACATTGAATGACACATCTGTGGGTCCGCGCCGAGCAGCGCGAGAATGAAGAGCGCGTGGGGTTGACCCCTGCGGGGTGTTCCGCGCTGATTGCGGCGGGCATGCGCATCACTGTTGAGGATAGCGATGTGCGCGCCATCGCGATTGACGGCTACAGGGCAACCGGGGCCGAAATTGCAGCGCAGAATTCATGGCCCAGCGCGCCGGCGGATGCGATCATCTTTGGCCTGAAGGAATTGCCAGAGGATGGCACGCCATTGCCGCATCGTCACATCATGTTCGGCCATGCCTTCAAGGGGCAGCCCGCAGGTCAGGCGCTTTTGAAACGGTTCAAGGCCGGGGGCGGCACGCTGTATGATCTGGAATATCTGGTCGATGACACAGGCCGCCGCGTGGCCGCCTTTGGCTATTGGGCAGGCTTTGCAGGGGCGGCTGTCGCGCTGAAATGCTGGATCGCGCAACAGCGCGGCCAGATCTGCGCACCGATCGGCGTCTATGGCGGGCGCGATGCGCTGCTGGCCGATCTGACCGAGGAGATGCGCAGCATCGAGGAGGCCCCCAGCGCCATGGTCATCGGCGCATTGGGGCGCGTCGGCACAGGTGCCTCGGATTTATGCGCGGCCATGGGGATGCCCGTGACCCGGTGGGACATGGCCGAAACCGCCAGCGGCGGGCCGTTCCCGCAGATCATGGAGCATGAGATCTTCCTCAACTGCATCCTGGCACGCCCCGGAACACCCGTGTTCGTGCCTGCCTCAACCCCGACAGATCCACGCCGTTTGACGGTGATCGGGGATATCGCTTGCGATCCGACAAGCGATTTCTCTCCGATCAAGGTCTATGACCGGACAACAACATGGGCCAAGCCCGCGCTGCGCGTGCATGATGCGCCGCCCCTTGATGTCACCGCGATCGACAACCTGCCCTCCATGCTGCCGGTCGAAAGCTCCGAGGATTATGCAGCCCAGCTTTTGCCCACGCTGCTGGCCCTGAAAGATCTGCAGGCCGGGGTCTGGGCGCGCGCTGGCGATACGTTTCTGACCCATCTGGCGAAAGTCTGACATGACGCCCCTTTACATCGGCTATGCCGCTGCCACCCTTGGGACCATCTGCTGGATTCCGCAGGCGTTTCAGGTCTGGCGCACACGTGACACCCGCAGCCTGTCTTTGGTTGCGCAAATTTTGTTTCTGGCCACTGTGACGCTGTGGCTGGCCTATGGTGTGATGATCACAGACTGGCCTTTGATTCTGGCCAATATCGTATCGGTCACGGCGATGATTGCCATTGTCGTGGCCAAGTTGAAGTTCAAATAAGGAAAGGAAAGCCCATGACCATTCATTGGTGCGGCACTGGCCTGTCGGCCATTCCCGGTCTGCGTCGCCTGATTGAGGCGGGACATGATGTGACTGTGTGGAACCGTTCGACGGATAAGGCACAAGACGCGGTGGGCGATCTGACTGACCGGATCAAGCCCTTCGATATCGAAGCGTTGGGCACCGCATTGCACAAAGGTGATGTGGTCGTGTCCATGCTGCCCGCTGACTGGCATGTGCCACTGGCGCGGCTTTGCCTGAGCAGGGATGCGCATTTCGTGTCATCATCCTATATCGCGCCGGAAATGCGCGCGCTGGATGATGCGTTCCGGGACAAGGGGTTGCGATCTGTCAATGAGGTGGGGCTGGACCCCGGCATTGACCATTTGATGGCGCATTATCTTGTTGCCGCTTATCGTGCATCAGACGCCTATGATGCCGGCAATGAAATCTCGTTTCTGTCCTATTGCGGTGGCGTGCCCAAGGTTGCCAACCCGTTTCGCTACAAGTTCAGCTGGTCCCCTCTTGGTGTGCTGAAGGCGCTGCGCTCGCCATCCCGCTCGATCCGTGATTTCTCTGAATTGCGGGTGGATCGGCCTTGGAACGCGCTCAGCAGCTATGACGCGCCACTCCCCGAGCCGGAAACCTTTGAGGTCTATCCAAACCGCGATTCGCTTCCCTTTATCGCTGATTACCGCTTTGATCCGGCTTGGCCGGTGCGCGATTTTGTGCGCGGCACCCTGCGCCTGAACGGGTGGTCCGATGCATGGTCTGATATCTTTACCGAGATTGAGCAACTCTCTGGCCCGGAAGGCGACGCGCGCCTGAAGGAAATGTCGGATCAGTTCTGGTCCGAGAATGCCTATGATGAGGGCGAGGCAGACCGCGTTGTGCTCTGCGTCGAGTTGAAGGCCACCAAGGACGGCACGCCCGTCTGGCACCAATCCTATGTGATGGATGCGTGGGGCGATGCACGCGGCACAGCAATGGCGCGTCTGGTGTCTGTCCCGGTATCGCTCGCGGTTGAGGCTGTTCTGGCGGGCGATGTTCCCGCCGGGGTTACCGCTGCACCGCATGATCCCAAGCTGATCGCGCAGTGGATGGCACAGATTGGCAAACTGGCCCAACATCTTGAGGTCGTGGACCGGATCGCGCCCTGATACCTGAAGGCCGCAGCGGGATTGACCGCGCAAGACATTGAAAAACCCCGCCCTGGTTTTCCAGAGCGGGGTTTTTTGAACAACGGGTGCTGTTCACAAGCGCGGGGGAGGGGCCGCGCCAGGCAACGCGTTTACCGCGACAGAATGCTGATGCCACTGTCACCGCGCAGCGACGGGAAGCTGTAGACAGTCACTTGGCCGTTCACAGCAACACCCTGATCACGGGGATCAAGGATCAGCCCGGCATCGACCATCGAGGGTGCGCCGGCGGTGGCGGAAATGACTTCACTGCCGAAGATGCTGCGGTCACGCTCGAACACGGTGACGAATGCAGGCTCGGAACGGGTCATCAGCGTGTCAGTGGTGGCGCTTTCGCTGGCATAGGCAACGGTACCAAAAGTGGCGGCGGCGATGGCAGTCATGATAATACGGTTCATGGTATCTCTCCTGGGTTATTGTTTCGATCGTTTTTGATCTGAACCCAATATGACCCTGCATCACCGCACATACAAAACACACCTGCTCAAGGGAATGTGTGACAACGGCACCTTTAACGGTGAAACTTTTCTGACAATACGAAAAGATCAGAAATTTTTGTTTTTATTCAATGACTAAATGCAGAACTTCCTGCCATGGGATGAAATATCCCTCACAGTTCACAGCAATGGGAAGTGATTGTGAGGGGATTGGTGATCGCCGTTGCGTGGCGAATATTGGCGCTTGATATCAACGTCCGCACCAAATTGGTTCATAGATGCACAATAGAAGGGTCTACCGGCACGCTTACGCCTGAAAAAGGGCTAACCGCCTCGAATCAAATCATCTTCTTCGTCCATCGCGGACAGGCCAAGCGCGTCCAGCCCGTTTTCAAGATGATCTGACAGATGCGGCGTGCCCAGCAGGTAATCAGCGGTGGGGGTTGTTGCCTCTTCCGCCGCGGTGCGGATCGCCTCTTCCAGCTCTTCAGGCTCAAAGGCACCGCGCCCGATCCACATCAGCGCGACAAGGCTGATCTGTTCTTCGTCGGTCAGCCTGTCGATAAAGGCCCGCAACTCGCCCTCGGCGCGGTCCAGTTCCCGCGACATCAGTACGACCTGGGCGATTTTGTTGACGGAAATTTCCAGCATGATGGGGTCCTCCTGTTGGCATTATGCCAGACAGTGGTGCCCCCTCCAAACACAAGCGTCTTTGACCTCACGCAAATAGGCGGTAATACATCCAGTCCGGCATGAACTGCGACAGACGAAACAGCCAGCTGAACACGCGCGGAAAGCTGCGCTTGAACCGGCCCTCATCGTTCATCAATTCAAACATCTCGCGCGCCGCGACATCCGGCTCCATCAGGAAGGGCATTTTGAAATCGTTTTTGTCGGTCAACCGGGTACGGATAAAGCCGGGATTGGCGATCTGCACGCGCACGCCGGTTTTGCGCAGATCAGCATAGAGGCTTTCGGCCAAAGACATCGTGCCCGCCTTGGACGCGGCATAGCCGATGGCCCCCGGAAGGCCGCGAAACCCGGACAGCGATCCGGTGATCACGATATGCCCGGCATCACGCGCCACCATCTGCGGGATAACGGCCCCCACCGCGCGCATGGCGCCGGTAAAGTTGACATCGGCCATCGCCTCGGCCTGCTCTGCGTTCCAGTCCTGCGCCTTGAAGGGCCAATAGACGCCCGCCAGATAGACCATACCATCAATCTGGCCGATTTCTGCGGCTGCCGCCTCCACGCTGGCGCGGTCACTGACATCGACTGTCACGTAAGAGGCTTTGCCCGGCAGCTCCGCCACCAGCTCCCTCAGCCTGTCTTCGTTGCGCGCAGATACGATCACTTCGACCCCTGCGCTGTTCAGCTTGCGCGCAAGGGCTGCCCCCAGCCCTTCGCTTGCGCCGATCAGCCAATATCGCTTACCTTGCCAGTCCATCATACTGTATCCACCTTACGCATTGTTGCGACCAGTTCGGCCACGGGTATCCCGAATTTACGAAACTGGCTTCGGTTTACGACGGTACCATTGGGGGCCAGATACATCCAGTCCACGGTATCCAGAACATGGCCGCCTGCGTCTTCCGGCATTTTGATCCTGTAGTTCAACTGCGCCGCAGACCCTTTGATCCACCCGTTTCCCGGCACCACAAGATCATCCGCTTCGGCCTTGATGCTGCCGTCATTTCCCAGCTCCAGCCGCCATTCGCGATCCTGCGTGGCGCCGCTGTCATAGATGAAATGTTCCCGCATCACGCCACGGTTCCCTTCCCAGCGCGCCTCGAACTTGCCGACAAACCGCGATGTCACGCGCCCAAGCGGGCCATAGATCACCCCTTCGCACAGGATCGGGCCGTTCAGATGCTCTCGCAGATCGAATTGCGGGCGACCCATGTCATAATCATCAGGGGTTTGCGCCACAAAAGACCACAACCGTGTTTTTACCCACAGGGCCGCCAGCACAAGCAACGCCCCTATTGCGATGAAAAGGATCGCATGCAGCATCTAGTCCTCCTTCCATTTGGTGGTCGCCAGAAGGGCGATCGCCAGCAGCTTCAAGACGCATGGAACCAGCCCATAGGCGAGGCTGAGCGCCCATAGCGCGCTTTCGCTGTTCTCCGTTCCGGCGCGAAAGCCAGCCAGTTCCAATGCGGGCAGCAGCGCAATCGCCGCAAAGGCCAGTGACAGCTTGGAGACAAAGGACCACAGCCCAAAGCCCCCTGCGGCCCCCGGCGCAACCCGCGCCATGCGGGTGGCAAAAATGGCGGGCAGGATCGTCAGATCCGCCCCGAGCGTTGCGCCCGAGGCGATACAGATCGCGGCAAAAGCCCATGTATCGCCCGCGCCAAGCGTGATCGCAAAACCAAATGCTAAGATAGCAAGGCCCATGGCGGCCAGCAGAACGCTTTTGGGGCCAAACCTCTCTGCAGCGCGCCCCCAGAACGGCGCGGCAATGGCGGCAGAGAGGAAGAACAACAACAAAAACGGCCCTTCCCAACCGGGCGCGGCAAGGCGGCTTTCCACAAAGAACAAAAACAGCGTGGAACTCACAGCGACCGGGGCCGCATTGACCAAGGCAATCAGCAGCAGGCGGCGCGCCACATGATCGCGCAGCACAGGGGCGAAACCCGCCTCGGGGATATTGCCGGAAGTGCCCCATTCCCGCCGCATCGCCCAAAGGGCCGTGCCCCCCAGAACCGCAAAGCCCAGCGCGAAACCGGCAAAACCGCCCAGCGCCACAGGCATCACCGCCGCAACGCATACGCCCAAAAGCGCCCCAGTCTCGCGCCAGCGCGCCAGCCGCAAATGGCCCGCGCCCTCCAGATAACCCGCCGTTTGCACCCCCTGCGCATAAAAGCAGATTGTCAGAAAGCTGAAGGCGGAAAACACGCCCGCCAGCATCACCGCAAACCAGACCAGCGGATCAATGGGGGGCACAACGGCAAACAAGCCCAGCATCGCGCTGACCATCAGCAGCACGCCGCCCGTCACCGCCGCCGCGCGCCAATGCCTGAGCGCGCCAGCCAGTCTTGCCAGCAGCGGGTCTTGCACAACATCGAACAGGCGCAGGCCAAAAAGAACGGCGCCCAAAGCGGCCAAGGATACCCCGTAATCATCGACATAGGCTTTGGGTGCATGAATATAAATCGGCAGCCCTGCGGCGGCGAGCAAGGCGGCAAAAACGCCGTAAGCCGGCAAGGACACGGGACGCGCGCTCACCTGCTGACCTCTTTCGCGGGGGGTTCGGGGCGCGGGCGATAGCTGGCACCTTTCCACCACAGCTTGAGGGCCTGCCAATGGATCAGCGCCAGAACGCGGCGTGATCCAAAGGGACGGCGCAGCACGCCGCGCAGGATACCCGCATTGCTGAGCGGCTTGCGCGCGCCGACCAATGTGGCAATCACTCCGCCATTGCCGCCTGTATAGTCGATCCAGATACCGATCCTGTCAGCGCGAATATCAAAGCGAAATTCATATCCGCCCTCAACAGGCTGGAACGGGCTGACATGCATCAGTTTGGTGGCGCGCATCCGGTCTTGTGCGGTGATCGGGGCGTGATCTGCGCGGTGCACCAGATAGGAATGGCGATCACCAAATGTGTTCGTAACCTCAGCCACAACCACCCGCAACGCGCCACCGGCATCCCGGCACAGCCAGAACGAAACCGGGTTGAACACATGCCCCAGCACGCGCGGCTGGGTCAGCAACTCGATCCGCGCCGGGGGGGCAATATCATTGGCGGCCAGAACATCGCGGACCCATGGCGCGCCCTTGCCTTGCTTGGGCGGGCCGCCATGATCACTGTCCCAGACCGAGGTCAGATTGCCCCTGTTGCGCCCGAACAAGGCGGGCATGGGGTGCGGCACCTCAGCATCCAGCAGCACATAATCAATGCTGTAGCGAAAGGCGTTTTCAACATCACCCTTGCGGCCATGCCATGTATGGCCTGCGATATGGTCGATCCTGTTCACTGTGCCGCCACCAGCGCCACATCTGTCCGGCGCAGCGCCTCAACCACGTCCAGCGCGCTGGCCAGACCGTCTTCATGGAACCCGTGCCGCATCCAAGCGCCGCAGAACCATGTGTTGCGCGTCCCGTTACTGGCGCGCACCCTGTCCTGCGCGGCCAATGCCGCCAGATCATAGACCGGATGGCGCAGGGTCACGCGATCATAGATCAGGTCTTCGCGGATCGGGCGGGTGCTGTTGAGCGTGACGAAATGCGGATCCTCCTGCGGGATCGGCTGCAGAGAGTTCATCCAATAGGTCAGGTCAATCTTGTCAGATTGCTTGCCCAGGATCTCGGTGTAGTTCCACGATGACCACACAACCTTGCGCCGTGGCATCACGGACGGGTCCGCATGCAGCACGATATCATTGGGCTGATAGGCGATGGCGCCAAGGTTTGCACGCTCCTCCACCGTGGGGTCTGCAATCAGACGCAGACTGTCATCGGAATGGGTGGCAAAAATCACCTCATCGAAATGCTGCCATTCGCCGCCCTTTACCTTGATCTCTGCCCCCATACCGGGACGGCGCACCGCCGCAACGGGCGCACCAAGCCGGAAGGTCACGCCCTGCGCGCGCATCGCGTCACCCAGACGGCGCACATATTCGATGGACCCACCCTGCACCGTATACCATTGATGCTGTCCGGTGACATTCAGCAGCGCGTGGTTTTCAAAAAACTGGATCATCGCATGGGCCGGAAATTCCATGATCTGGTCAACAGGGGTGGACCAGATCGCGCCGGACAGGGGCAGCAGGTAGTAATCCCGAAACCAGTCGCCGGTTCCCAGCTTTTCCAGAAACTGGCCCGTTGTCAGGCTGCGGTCTTGTGCAACATCCAGCGCGCGGGCGTTAAAGCGCATGATGTCGCGCACCATGCCAAGGAACTTCGGGTTCACGGCGTTGCGTTTTTGCGCAAAAAGCGCCGCAAGGCTTGTCAGTGCGTATTCCAGCTGCCCCCCCTTCAGCGAGGCACCAAAGCTCATCGTTGATTTGACGACCGGCACATCCAGACGATCAAACAACGCCGCCATATGCGGATAATTGGCATAGTTGAACACGATGAACCCTGTATCCACGGGCTGATCACCACGTTTTCCGGCCATGATGGTGCGGGCGTGACCGCCAAGTCTGGGTTCTGCCTCAAACAGTGTGACATGGTTGGTATCGGCCAGCATATGCGCCGCTCCCATCCCTGAAATACCTGCTCCGATCACGGCTATTTTTTTTGGGGCAACGCGGCCCGCTTCGAATGGCATCTGGGTTTGGCTCCGGCTGGTGTGCTTTGGTTACGAGGGAATACGCATCATCACTGCATTTGGATGAATTACAGTTTTTTTGAAAGCACATGTGATCCGCTTGGGCGCAGGCGGCGTAACCAATATATGTTCAATGTTGTCGAACCTTCAGAGCCAAATGTCGTCTCGTCCCCGCCTGCGCTGCATGCTAGGACTGGTGCCGATACAGTTTTGCCGACGAAGGCGCAGCATTTGGCCATGAAGACAAAATATGATCCGACGGATTGGATCACCCATATTTCCCGCATCCGGGATGATCAGGATCAATCGGCATTTGCCGAGGTTTTCACGTATTTTGCCCCGCGCGTGAAGGCATTTTTGATGCGATCAGGCGCGGATGCAACCTTGGCGGAAGAGTGCACGCAAGAGGTGATGGCCACCTTATGGCACAAAGCGCATCTGTTTGATGCATCGCGCGCCTCGGTTGCAACATGGGTGTTTACGATTGCGCGGAACCGCAAGATTGACGCGCTGCGCAAGCAACGCCGCCCTGAACCGGAAGATCTGGAATGGGGCCCCGAAGAAGAGCCGGATCAGGAAGATGTCCTGAGCCTGCAACAAGAAAGCGAACAATTGGGGCGCGCCATTGCCGCCCTGCCCGAGAAACAGAGGGAACTGATCGAAAAGGCCTATTTTGGCGATTTGTCGCATAGCGAAATCGCAGAACAAACCGGCCTGCCCCTTGGCACGATCAAATCTCGTATCAGATTGGCGTTGGACAGACTACGCCATGCTATGAAGTGATGACAAAGATGCATAACGTGAAACACCACCTGACCGACGCGTTGCTGATGGCCTATTCAGCAGGCACGCTGCCGGAAGCCTTCAATCTGATTGCGGCGTCGCATATTTCCATGTGCGACGAATGCCGCGCGCGGCTGGCAAGCTTTGACAGTGTGGGCGGTGCCCTGTTGGATGGCGGCGAGGCCGTCAGCATGGATGACAGTAGCTTTGCCGAAACGATGCGTTTGATCAATTCGGGCGCGTTCGCCGCGCCGGTCAAACCGGATCGGATCACAGCTGTGCAGCCAGGCGCGCCCAAAACGGTGCTGCCTGCGCCAGTGCAGGATTATGTTGGTGGCGATCTGGACATGGTCAAATGGCGGCCCATTGGCATGGGCGTAAAGCAAGCCATCCTGCCCACATCAAAGGATGCAAGCATCCGCCTGCTTTATATTCCAGCGGGCACAGCGGTGCCGGATCATGGCCATCGCGGTTTGGAACTGACACTTGTGCTGCAAGGCGCATTTGTCGATGAGACAGACCGCTTTGGCCCCGGCGATATCGAGATTGCGAATGAGGATCTGACCCATACGCCGATCGCCGATATCGGTGAGGATTGCATCTGTCTGGCCGCAACCGATGCGCCCTTGCGGTTCAACAAACTGATCCCGCGTATCGCACAGCCGTTTTTCCGCATCTGACAACAGCGGATTATCCCGATATCTGTCAGGCGGCCCCATGGGCCGGCTTTTCAGCCTTGATGCAAATTCACCTTTCCTGCCGCATGTTCGATGCCAGAATAAGCGGCTTGGTCACGGGGTCACCCTCGGCCACAACATCTTCAAAATCAAAGTTATCCAGCCGTTTGGCGCGCCTGCCCGCCTTGTCGGCGCTGATTTTTATATCCGCTATGTCGCGAGCCGCCTGTCCGAAATGCCGATCAAGGTTTTCCACACGCGCGCCCAGCCTGTCCATATCCTGCGCCAGAAGGCCCAGTTCGCGCCGGATCGCGCCTGCCTGTTCGCGCATCCGTGCATCCTTGAGAATCGCGCGCATCGTGTGCAGCGTGGCCATGCAGGTGGTGGGCGACACGATCCAGACCCGCGCGGCGAACCCTTCGCGCACCAGTTCGGGAAAATTGGCGTGCAATTCGGCATAGACCGCCTCGGATGGCAGAAACATCAGGGCACCATCGGCGGTTTCACCCTCGATGATATAGCGCTCTGATATCGCCTTGATATGGGCGCGCACGGATTGGCGCAGCAGGCTGGCGGCGCGGTTGAGATCATTCGGATTATCCGCACGGCGCAACGCCTCATAGGCCTCCAGCGGGAATTTGCTGTCCACCACGATGGGACCGGGGGGATTGGGCAGATGGATCAGGCAATCGGCGCGCCTGCCATTGGAGAGTGTCGCCTGCATCTTGTAACTGTCAGCAGGCAACGCCTTGCCGACGATATCATGCAACTGGATCTCGCCAAAGGCGCCGCGCGTCTGCTTGTTGGACAGGATATCCTGCAAGGACAGCACATCGCCCGACAATTTGGTGATATTGTCCTGCGCCTTGTCGATCGCGGCCAACCTTTGCTGCAACTCGCCCAGCGATTGTGCTGTGCGGCGGGCGGACCCATGCAGGGTTTCTGTCATCTGTCCGGTGACATGGGCCAGACGCTGCTCCATCAGGCGTATCATCTGGGATTGCGACGCGGCCTGCGCCTCGGCCACATGGGTCAGGCCGCCGGAAAGCTGCTGTTGCCCATCGCCCAAACCCTGCACACGCGCCGCCATATAGGCCATTTGCTGCGCCAAAGGCTCCGCCAGTCTGGCAGAGCGGGCCGCAGCGCGCAGGGCAAGGATCAGCAGGATCACCACCAAAAGGGCCAGCCCCAGCCCCGCCAGCGCCAGCAGCACCAATGGATCATCCAGCGCGTAGCTTTGATTGCCAAGCGTGATCATCTGCGCCCGAACAGCCGTTCAATATCGGCCAGTTTCAGTTCAACATAGGTGGGGCGGCCATGATTGCACTGGCCGGAATGGGGCGTTGCCTCCATCTCGCGGAGCAGGGCGTTCATCTCTTCGGCGCGCATCCGGCGACCGGAGCGGACAGAGCCGTGACAGGCCACGCGGCTCAGGATCGCATCAAGCTGTGACTGGATACCGCTGCTGCTGCCCTGATCGGCCAGTTCATCCAGAATATCCAGCACCATGGCGCGGGCATTGACAGGCCCCAGCAAAGCAGGCGTTTCGCGCACGGCCACTGCGCCACCACCAAAGGGTTCAATCCCCAGTCCAAGCCGCGCCAGATCATCGGCATGGTCCAGCAGACGGGCGCAATCGGTTGGGGAAAGCTCCACGATTTCGGGGATCAACAGCGCCTGTGCGGCGATGCCGGTTTCAGCCATCTGGCGCTTCAGCCGTTCATAGACAAGCCGTTCATGCGCGGCATGCTGATCAACGATAACCATGCCGCTATCGGTCTGGGCGATGATGTAATTCTCATGCAGCTGCGCACGGGCGGCACCAAGAGGCAGCGCAGTCTCCTCGACCTCTGGCGAGGTCTCCTCGACCCGCGCGGCATAGCTTGCCGGCATATCGGCAAAACCGGGGGCCTGCCCGGCATAGGCGGCCTGCCGCGCCGCCGCACTGGGACGATCCATCTGATAGATGCGCGCAGGCTGTCCCGGCGCGGGCGTTTCAGGACGGAACGCGCCCAGCGTTGCCGCCGCCACCGTGGTTGAGGCGCGATGCCCCGCTTCGGCCAAGGCATGGCGCAGCGCGGTCACGATCAGGCCCCGCGCCATGCCGGGATCACGGAACCGCACCTCGGATTTTGCGGGATGCACGTTCACATCCACCATCTGCGGATCACAATCCAGAAACAGCGCCGCCGCAGGGTGCCTGTCCCGGCTGAGAAAATCGGAATAGGCCCCGCGCAGCGCCCCGATCAGCAGGCGGTCCTGCACCGGGCGGCCATTCACAAACAGGAATTGCGCCACCGATGATCCGCGCGAATAGGTGGGCAAAGCGGCATAGCCTGTCAGGTGAAACCCCTCGCGCTGCGCATCGATCCTGAGGGCATTATCCGCAAACTCCCCCCCAAGCACACGCGCCAAACGACCGTGCAGCGCATCAAACAGATCGCCGCTTTCGGCATCCGCACGGAACAGCACGCGGCCATCGCCCCCGCCGGACACATCGCGCAGGGTAAAGCCAACGAAAGGTTCGGCCATGGCCAGACGCTTGATGACCTCACTGACCGCCTGCTGTTCCGCACGATCCGAGCGCATGAATTTCAACCGCGCCGGGGTGGCATAGAACAGATCGCGCAGTTCAATCACGGTGCCCGCGCCGAGTGCGGCAGGCTTGACCGCCTGCGCCCGCCCCCCCGCCACGGTGATCTGCGCCGCATCATGCCCCGCCGCACGGCTGGTGATGCTCAGCCGCCCCACGGCCCCGAGCGAGGGCAGCGCCTCACCACGGAAGCCGAAACTGTTGATATTGAGCAGATCTGTGCCATCGATCTTGGAGGTTGCATGCCGCGACAGTGCCAGCGGCAGATCGTCAGGCGACATGCCGCACCCATCATCGGTGACGCGGATCAGGGTTTTGCCCCCATCCGCGATGGCAATGTCAATGCGCCGCGCACCTGCATCCAATGCGTTTTCAACCAGTTCCTTGACCGCCGAGGCCGGACGCTCCACCACCTCACCTGCCGCGATCCGGTTGATCGCGGTTTCATCCAGCTGCCGGATGACGGGACGATTTTCGCCTATGTTGGGGTTCGCATTTGCCATGCCGCAAGACTTAGCATGGCTGATTGCGATTCGACCACTCTGCGCGTGCGAAATTGGCGCTCAACCGCCAGTGGCGGCCTTGTACCATGCCACGATCGCGGCGCGCTCGTCCTCGGCCATATAGGTCAGGTTGGCGGGGGGCATGGCATGGCTGATCCCCGATTGCAGATAAATGGCGCGCGCGGCCCCTGCGATATGCGCCTCGGTATCCAGCCGCACGCCTTTGGGGGCCCATAGCATCCCGTCCCAGAACGGCTCGGCCGCGTGGCACATGGAACAGCGGCCCATCACGATATCATGCACCGCGTCAAACCCATCTGCCTGAGCGAATCGCTGGGCATTTCCCTGCATCGCCTGCCCCGTATCACTGCGGAACATCGGCGCCGTGCTCAACCACATGATCGCGATGAAGATCAGCGCGGTTGCGGCCCATGTCCATGTCGGGTTGCCACTGCGGGAATGCAGCGAGTTGAAATAATGCCGGATCGTGACCCCCATCAGGAACACAAGGCTGGCGATGATCCATGTATGCGGCGTTGCGAAGGCCAGCGGGTAATGGTTGGACAGCATCAGGAAGATGACAGGCAGCGTCAGATAATTGTTATGCGTGCTGCGTTGCTTGGCGATCTTGCCATATTTCGGATCAGGTTTGCGGCCAGCCATCAGATCGGCAACGACAATCTTCTGGTTGGGGATAATGATGAAAAAGACATTCCCGCTCATGATCGTGGCGGTGAACGCGCCCAGATGCAGCATGGCGGCGCGGCCCGCAAACACAGAGCTGTAGAAATAGGACATCGCCACCAGCACCACGAACAGCGCCAGCATCAGCCCTGTCTGGTTGGCATCCACAAACACCTTGCACAGCGTATTATAGACCGCCCAGCCAAAGGCGAGTGACGCAAGCGAGAGGCCAACCGCCTGCCAGACCGCCAGATCCATGACGGATGCATCAATCAGATAGAACTCGGCCCCCAGATAATAGACCAGCACCAGCAGGATAAAGCCGCTGATCCATGTCCAATAGCTTTGCCATTTATGCCAGATCAGCCCATCGGGCATATTATCCGGGGCAACGAGGTATTTCTGGATGTGATAGAAACCGCCGCCATGAACCTGCCACTCCTCTCCATCCGCACCGGAGGGCAGATTGCGGTCACGGTGCAGCCCCAGATCCAGCGCGATAAAATAAAACGATGCCCCGATCCACGCGATGGCCGTGATCACATGCAGCCAGCGGACCGCAAATTCAAGCCAGGCACCCATGGCAGCCAGATCATACATCGCACGCTCCTTCAGGACGGGGACAGGTGTTTCAAACAGGCTATCGCAGTGACGACTTGTTTGTTAATCCTTCCAATCACGGCAAGAGTTTCAAGCAAAGACTGAAAATGGCCTATGTGAACAACATCCGCATGTTTCTGCGCGTCTATGAATTGGGCAGTATGAGTGCGGCAGCACGGGATCAGCGCACCTCGCCTGCGGTGGCGTCATCGCGCATTGCCGAGTTGGAGAAACATCTGGGCGTGCGCCTGTTCAACCGGACCACGCGGGCGCTGAACCCGACAGAGCATGGGCGCATGTTCTATGACGGGGCCGCGCGCATCCTGCAAACCATAGATGAGGCGGAGGCCGAGGTGATGGCCGCCACCCGCTCGCCGCGGGGGACGTTGTTTGTGGCGGCGCCGCTGGGCGTTGGGCGGCGGTTTATCGCGCCTGCCGTGCCGGGGTTCAAACGTGATTATCCGCAGATCGATATTCGGCTGCGCCTGTCAGACCGGGTGATTGACGTAACAGGCGAAGGGCTGGATCTGGCGTTTCATCTGGGGCCGCTGGCGGATAGTGATCTGAAAGTGCGGGTGATCGCCGATTGCCCGCGTGTGCTCTGTGCGGCCCCCGATTACATTGCGCGGCGCGGGATGCCGCCGGATGGTCACGCGCTGTTGCGGGATACCCATGATTGCCTGAACCTGCGTTTTCCCGGCGCGAGAGAGTTTCAATGGACGTTGCGCACCCCTGACGGCCCCAAGCGCTTTGATATTTCCGGCCCGCTGGAATCAGATGATGGGGATGTGCTGACAGGCTGGGCGCTGGATGGTGCCGGCATTGTGATGAAGCCGATTTTCGAGGTGGCCGAGCATTTGCGCACCGGGGCCTTGGTGCCTGTTGCCACAGCAACCCCGCCTTTGCCCACGCAACTGGCCTGCCTGTCCCCCAGCCGCAAATATCGCGATCCCAAGGTGCAGCGGTTCTCCGAAGTGATGATCACCCATTGCAAAGAGGCCTTGGCGCGCCTTGATATGGTTCAGCCCCCTATCCCAAACTGAAAGGACAGACCCTATGAAAACCGAAACCGTCGGAGATGCCGTTTTTGAAACCTGGACCGCCGAAGAGCTGGCCGCCGCCTTTGATCGCAACGAGGTGGTTGTGATTGATGTGCGCACCCCGCAGGAATACATGTTTGAACATATCGAGGGCGCATTGTTGATGCCGATGGCGTTTTTCAACGCCGCGAAACTGCCCGGCCAGTCTGACAAGCGGATCGTATTCCATTGCGGCTCTGGTGTGCGTAGCGAGCGCGTATCCCGCGCAGCCATTGCGGCCGGCGTGACCCGGATCGCCCATCTTGAAGGTGGCTTTGGGGCATGGAAAGCCGCCAAGCTGCCGCATATCGGTACGAATATGGCCACCGGGGCCCCGCAAGCGGTGGCATGATCCGGGCCTTTGCAGGGCAACCGTGATATGCGCGTTGCCCTGCGCTTTGGAACTGTTGTCGCGCGACGGCGTTATCGTCAGGTAACTTGCACAGCCGGCCACATACAGCCGGCAAGATAGAGCCTGTCAGGCTGAAAGGACATCACGATGAGCAACGCCAAAACAAAAAGCACGCTGACGCAGCAACAGCTTGCGGAAAAGGCGCTGAAACTCAAGCAAGAGAATACCCCGGAGGAGGTGCCATATCCAACGGATCAGACAGCAGATCACGGGATGAACCGTATTGAGCATACCGATCAGGCATCTTCAGGCGCATTTGACGATGTCGGGGATAAACCCGCCCGCGAAAGATCGCGCGAGCGGCGCTGACCGTTCAAAAGCATCTGTTTTTATTCAAGGCTATTGGGGTATAAACATTTCCCAATAGTCTTTTTTATGAAAACTCACTTAACTTCTGAATTGAATGACTTTCTCAAAATAAATGAATTTCTGTAGACCACTTATAGTCAGGGAGCGATTGTTGCGATGACATCAATGGGCGCCGAAGCCTATAGCGCCGAGGGCGACCACATCGCAACAGTCGGCGATGTGGTGGCTCAGGTGCCACTGACCGAAGATCAACTGCGCGACATGCCGGAATACCAAGGGTAATTCATCCTTGACGATCAAGAATTTGTCCGCCGGGAAACTGGCGGGTACTTTCATTTCAACAGGCTCAACACCGGTTTATTTCGGGAATTGCGGAACCAAGACACAAGCCACGCGTTATGCCGGCATAGATGCAGCGAAAAGGAGTTAACTGATGAATTGGGATATTGTTCAAGGCAAGTGGAAACAGCTCAAAGGTTCTGCCAAAGAAAAGTGGGGCGACCTTACCGATGATGAATTGGATCAGGCTGCAGGCAAACGGGATCAGTTGGTCGGCAAAATTCAAGAGAAATACGGAATTACCAAAGATGAGGCTGAAAAGCAGGTTGATGAATGGTCAGCCAAGCTTTGATGTGATTCAAGGTTATTGACGCCATAACAAAAGGCCCGCCATTGTGCGGGCCTTTTTCATATCTGACGCGCGGCAGGTCCACGCTTTTGGCAGCATCGCCCGCCGGCATACCCCCTTAGAATAACCATGAAAAAACCCGGACGTTTCCGTCCGGGTTTCTATTTGCTTATCCGTGGGAGGTCGGATCAGCCTTTGGTAAAGTCTGGGTAGGCTTCCATGCCCAGTTCGGCTGTATCCAGACCGGCAATCTCAGCCTCTTCGGAGACGCGGATGCCGATGACCATTTTCAGGATCAACCAGACCACGGCTGTTGCCACTGCGGTGAAGGCCCCGATGACAACGATACCGTAGATTTGGGTGCCAAGGGACGCATCCCCGTTGGTCAGCACCACAGCCAGCGTGCCCCAGATACCTGCCAGCAGGTGCACAGGGATCGCACCGACAACATCGTCGATCTTGAACTTGTCCAGCATCGGCACGGCAAATACCACGATCACACCACCAACGGCACCGATCAGGGTTGCAGCCCCCAGCGAAGGTGTCAGCGGCTCGGCCGTGATGGAAACCAGACCGGCCAGTGCGCCGTTCAGCACCATGGTCAGGTCCGGCTTTTTGTATAGCAGTTGGGTCAGCAGCAGCGCCGCGATTGCCCCGCCAGCCGCAGCCGCATTGGTGTTCGAGAAGATACGCCCCACATCCGCCACATCACCGGCAGAGCCCATGGCAAGCTGCGATGCACCGTTAAAGCCGAACCACCCCATCCACAGGATGAACGTGCCCAGCGTGGCCAGTGCAAGGTTGGAACCCGGCATCGGGATGGTACGTCCGTCTTTGTATTTACCCAGACGCGGCCCAAGGATGATGGCCCCTGTCAAAGCGGCCCAACCACCGACCGAATGCACGATGCTGGAGCCAGCGAAGTCAGAGAAGCCAGCCTCGTCAAGGAAACCACCGCCCCAGCTCCAGGATGCCTGCAGCGGATAGATGATGGCGGTCAGGATGACGACAAAGGCAAGAAAGGGCCACAGGCGGATCCGCTCGGCCAAAGCACCCGATACGATGGATGCGGTTGCGGCGACGAACATCAGCTGAAAGAAGTAGTCCGAGCTGGTCGAGGCATATTCCGGATCATCGGCATCAGCCAGCGCGATACCGACATCTTCCAGAACCGCAACCATCGGGAACAGCGCCGAAAACACGCCTTCAATCGCCCAGTCACCCAACGGATACATCAGGTTATACCCGATCACGTAATACATGATTGATGCCGTGGAAAAGAGGGCAATGTTCTTGGTCAACTGCATCGTGACGTTCTTGGACCGGACAAGCCCCGCCTCGAGCATGGCGAAACCGGCCGCCATCCAGAACACCAGAAAGCCGCCGATCAGGAACAGCAATGTGTTAAAAATCCAGACAACTTCTGAGGAGACAGCCGCCACCTCGGCGACCTCATCGGTGGCGTCCTGCGCCAGACCCAGACTTGGCAAGGCGATCAATGCCGCCGCAAGCCCCAGTTTCGTGATACGATTCATGGTCATCTTTCCTTTCCCCCGGCGCGGTTAAACCGCGTCCTCATTGGTCTCGCCGGTCCGCACGCGCACGGCCTGCGCGACATCCAGCACAAAAATCTTGCCGTCGCCGATCTTGCCGGTCTTGGCTGTCGCGGCGATGGTATCAACGACCTGATCGGCCATCGCATCGTTCACCACGATTTCGAGTTTCACTTTGGGCACGAAATTCACGGCATATTCCGCACCGCGGTAGATTTCTGTATGCCCCGACTGCGATCCGAAGCCCTTGATTTCAGTGACCATCATGCCGCGCACGCCGATATCAGTCAGTGCTTCACGGACCTCCTCGAGCTTGAACGGCTTGATCGTTGCAATGATGAGTTTCACCTTGGTCCCCTTCGTCTGGAGCGGGCTCAGACCCGCATGTTGCAGTTGCAGCAAAACGGTTCAGTGCCGGGGAAAGGAAGTCTGGGGCCGGAAAGCCGGATCAGTTTCCGATTTATTTGCCAAAAAATTGTGCAGCGCATGATTCTTGATTAAATATTAGGCAAAACAAAAACGCGAAACCTGTCGGCCATGGGTCAACATTTGCATCACGGATCGCTATATTGGCGACAATAATAATCGTCGGGCATGGCAGAGCATGAGTGAATCAGGTCGCAGGAAGCCACCATTGGTGGCTGAAAGACGCACACGCGCAAAAAAACCCGCCCCAGCGGCCAAAAATGCATCTGCAAAGGCAGTAAAATCATCTGGGCGCAAATCAGCACCGCGGCGCGTATCACGGCATCGCAACCCCGTGATCCGGGCCATATCGGGCCTGTTTTCCCTGATCTGGCGGCTGATCTGGGGCTTTACATGGCGTGTCAGTCTGGTTGCGGGCCTGATCCTGCTGGGGGCTGTGGGCTATTTTTATACAACCCTGCCCGAGGTCAATGCGTTGCTGGACGGGCGGCAACGCGGATCTGTCACCCTGCTGGACGCCGAGGGGCGGGTTTTTGCATGGCGCGGGGACCAGTTTGGCGGCGTGGTCAGCGCCGATGCCATCTCGCCGCATCTGAAAAACGCGGTGATCGCCACCGAGGACCGGCGCTTTTATCAGCATATCGGGATATCACCACGTGGGATTGCGGGGGCGGTGCGCATCAACCTGCGCGAAGGGCGCGGCCCCCTCTCTGGCAATGGCGGCTCAACCATTTCGCAACAAACCGCCAAATTGCTGTGTCTGGGCGTGCCTTATGATTCTACGGAATGGGCCTCGGAGGCCGCATATGAGGCGGATTGCCGCCGCGGGTCGCTGTCACGCAAGATCAAGGAGGCGGTCTACGCTTTCGCGCTGGAGGCCAAGTATACCAAGGATGAGATCCTTTCGATCTATATCAACCGCGCCTATCTGGGCGGCGGTGCCTTTGGCGCAGAGGCCGCGGCGCAGCGCTATTTCGGCAAGACTTCAGGGCAGGTAAACCCGGCCGAAGCGGCGATGCTGGCGGGCTTGCTGTCTGCGCCCACCAGCCTTGCGCCCACCAACAATCTGCAACGCTCACAGAACCGCGCCGCGATCGTGATCCGCCTGATGGAGGAACAAGGCTATCTGTCAGCCGCCGAGGCGCGTGACGCGCTGGACAATCCCGCCCAACTGTCCGAGGCGGCAGAAGCGCGCGCAGGCGGGTTCTTTGCCGATTGGGTGATGTCATCGGGGCCGGAGTTCTTTACCCGCAACACCACCGAGGATGTGATCATCCGCACAACGCTGGAACCGCGCATCCAGCAAGCCGCCGAAGAGGCGATGCAGTATATTTTCGAGAACAAGGTGCGCGAAGGGTCCAAGGCGCAGGCGGCGATTGTTGTCATGTCATCGGATGGCGCGGTGCGGGCCATGGTTGGCGGGCGCGACACCAAGGTTGTGGGCGCGTTCAACAGGGCCACACAGGCGCGGCGGCAAACCGGCTCGGCGTTCAAACCCTTTGTCTATGCGGCGGCTTTGGACCTTGGCTATTCACCCTATGACATGATTGATGATGCCCCCTATTGCGTCAATATTCCCGGTTCCGGTGAATGGTGCCCCAACAATTATGGCCGCACGTTCAGTGGCCAAGTGACCATGATTGATGCCTTGGCGCGGTCCTTGAACATCCCCGCCGTAAAGGTGGCGCAAACTGTCGGGTTGGATCTGGTCCGCACGGTCGCATCGCAATTTGGCATCCAGTCAGACATGGCGGCAGGCCCGGCGCTGGCGCTTGGCGCGTCCGAAGCAACGCTGATCGAAACCACAGGCGCCTTTGCCGGCATCCTCAATGGTGGCTCTGCGGTGACACCTTACGGGTTGATCGAACTGCGCATGCAGGGCGAGGATGCACCCCTGATGAGCGCAACAGGCGGCATGGGCGAACGCGTCATCCGGCAAGAGGCGGCAGAGCAACTGACATGGATGATGCATCAGGTCACCACACGCGGCACCGGCACGCGGGCCAATCTGAAAGACCGCGAAGTGGCGGGCAAAACCGGCACCACACAGGCGGCGCGGGATGCTTGGTTTATCGGATATTCCGCTGATTATGTTGCTGGCGTCTGGATGGGGTATGATGACAACACACCGCTGACAGGGGTGACAGGGGGCGGCTTGCCCTCAGAGATCTGGCACGAGGTGATGATCCGCGTCCATGAGGGGCTGCCTGCGCGCGCCTTGCCCATGCAAGCCCCGCAGCAACCAGCGCCGCAGGTGACAGAGAATCAGGGCCAGTGGCAGCAACAGCAGACCCCGCAGCGCGGCTCCAACAACGGCCAGCCAGAAACACAAAATGCCATCGAACAACTGTTTCGGGATCTGTTTGGCAGCGGGCGCAACTGATAAGCCGCAGGCCAGAGCGTGCAGGCAAATGTGAGCGGGCGCACCAGCTTGATACGCACACCAAAAAGGCGCTCCGTGATCGGGGCGCCTTTTGTGTTGGATCAGATGATGGGGCTGGCCTTGATCAGCCAGCGGCGCGCAGATCAGCGATCATGGCATCGATATTGCCACCCCGCCGGTCCAGCATGGCCCCGATCTCGGTGCGTTCGGACAACAACATGTTGATGCCTTCAATGAACAGATTGAAAAACAGGTCTTTGCCGCTGCGATCCGATACAAGGAAGGTCACATCGAACGGTGCCTGCCCGCGCAGACGCGCCAGCGTTTTCACCTCATAGAAATTGCGCACCGCGCGCGCCTCCTGCACCTCGATCTGCCCGCCGATAAATTCCCGGAACCTGCGGCCATATTTCACCGAGATGTAGCGCCGGAACACAGTGGTGAAATCCCGCATCTGCGCCGGTGTGGCGCGGCGTGCATCAACCCCCAGCGCATAGCTGGCAATTGTCGGCACATCCGCGTAGCGGGTGAAAATCCGCTCAAACTCCACATACATCGCCTGCTCGGACATACCTGAGGCGATCACCGCATTGATGTCAGCGACCAGCGCATCCACAAGCGATTTTGCCCGCACCTGTGTCATCGCCATCGCGGGCATCGGTATCACCGCTGTCATGGCCCCGACACTGGCAAAGGAAAGCAGCGATGACAGGGCAAAACGGCGGGTCACATCAATTGTCATAGGGGTCCTCGTAGGGGTCATCATAGGGGTCGGTTATACCCAGATCATAGGGGTCGTCGTAGATTGGTTCTGCTGATCGGCCCAGCGCGAATCGTCTGCTTTGCAAGTAAATCAGGCGAGACTGCGCGTAGCTGTCGGCACTGTCATAAAGGATAGAATCCACCGTGTCTGAAAAACGCCCCCTGTCGCCGATCACTTTCACGACACGCGCGCCCAGCCGCAGCTCAATCGTGGAACTGGACACGGCGTAGGACAGCGGATTGGTGAAGAAATCAACCACCCGCCCCACGGCATCACGCTGTGTCGAGGGACCACGGAAGGGGGTTTCAACATAGGTGCCTTCACCCACGCCCCAGACATGCAGGGTTTCACCGAAATCGGTATCCACCTCTGAAATGCCCGCCATGTCAGCCACATCAACCAGTCCGGCAAACCCGATCGTACTGTTAAGGGCAAAGCGGTATGTATTGGTCAGCGCACCTTTGAAATTCCCTTGCAGCAGGTTATTCACCACAAGACCCGGCGTTGACAGGTTGGCTGAAAAATTGCTGACCATACCCTGAATCTCATCCGGGACGGTTGCATTATAGCCGCGCGCCAGAGGGCGCAGCACGGCGCGATCCACTGACTTGTTGAACGCATGCACCTTGCGGTTGCGCTGCTCATACGGGTCGTTGATCCCGTCACGCGCAACATATCCTTCAGGCGCCGCACAAGCCGCAAGCACAAGAAACACAAGAACCAGCCCTGCTTTGCCAAAACGGCGCAGACCAAGGGCGGGGCGGGGCGTCGAATGAATCACTGACAATGGGTATCCTAAAATTTCTGCGCGGACGATCCTGACACACGACAACGGGGACGTTTACTACAAGGGGCAATCATAGGGGGCAGGCCAGATAGATTCCACCCCTGCGCTACTAGCGGGTGAAAGCTTAGGGCTTTTTCGCCTATCGTCCATAAAGGTGCGGGGATAGGACGGCATCATAGCCTGGCCAGCACAGTCTTTCGGGTTTCATTCCTATCCGAAGCCCGCTAGCGTCCGCATCAAACACCCCGTTCGATAAGGAGCGCCCCCATGACCAAATTGATTGAAACCCGCCTTGCCAGCCTTGGCGTAACCCTGCCGGATGCCCCTCCCCCTGCGGCCAATTATGTGCCCTTTGTGCAGACAGGCGATCTGGTCTTTGTGTCGGGTCAGATCTCGAACGGACCAGACGGGTTTATCACCGGCAAACTGGGGGCAGATATGGATGTGGCGGCAGGGGCGGCTGCGGCGAAAACCTGTGCGATCAGCCTTCTGGCGCAGCTCAAGGCGGCCTGCGGCGGCGATCTGGACCGGCTGGTGCGCGTTGTCAAACTGACGGGGTTTGTGAACTCGACCGCGGAATTTACAGATCAACCCAAGGTGATCAACGGCGCGTCCGATTTCCTTGTCGAGGCGCTGGGCGATATCGGGCGGCACGCACGCTCGGCCGTGTCTGCCGCATCGCTGCCACTGGGCGTTGCCGTTGAGATCGAAGCGATTTTTCAGATCAAATGACCGCTTTGCCCGATGCCTTTTTGAAAGCGCCGATCGCGCATCGCGCCCTGCATGATGTATCAGCGGGCCGGCCTGAAAATTCGCCCGCCGCGATCGAGGCCGCTGCCCGCGCCGGATACGGGATCGAGATTGATCTGCAATTATCCCATGACGGCGTTGCAATGGTGTTTCACGACTATGACCTGAAACGCCTGACCGGCCAAGCCGGCCCTGTGCGCCAGCGCAGCGCGGCAGAATTGGGGCAGATCACCCTGACTGGCGGGACAGATACGATCCCGACATTGACGCAGGTTCTGCAACAGGTCGCCGGGCGCGTGCCGCTGCTGATCGAGATCAAGGATCAGGATGGCGCGATGGGGGCGAGTGTTGGCGCGCTTGAACGGGCAACGGCGCAAGCCTTGCAGGGCTATGATGGTCCGGTCGCGGTGATGTCATTCAACCCGCATTCCATGATCGCGATGGCCGGTCTGGCACCGGCTATCCCCCGTGGTCTGACGACATGCAGCTTTAGCGTCAAGGATTGGCCGCTTTTGCCTGCAGGCACCCGGACCCGGCTGCGCGAGATCCCGGATTACGATGCGGCGCGCGCCTCTTTCATCAGCCATCAGGCCAGCGATCTGGGCGCGGGGCGGGTGGCTGACCTGAAGGCGCGGGGCGCGGCGATCCTGTGTTGGACGATCCGCTCGGCCCAAAGCGAGGCAGAGGCGCGGCGCATTGCACAGAATGTCACCTTTGAGGGATATACTGCCGTGATCCCGGCTTGATAGACCTTGCTCCCGCTCCAGTTACCATGTCGCATGAAGGGGGCGCGCCGCAATGACAGATGACATCATCGAAATATCCATGCTGACCAGCCTGTCCGAGGTGGCGCAATCCGATTGGGATGCCTGCGCCTGCCCCGAAGCCGCGACAGGGGCAACAGGGGCGCGCCCGCAAGATCCATTTACCACTTGGCGCTTTCTCAAGGCGCTGGAGGATAGCGGATCTGTCGGGGCCGGGTCAGGATGGCAACCCCGCTACCTGATTGCGCAATCCGGCGGGCAGGTCATCGCCTGTGCGCCGCTCTATGCCAAATCGCACAGTCAGGGTGAGTATATCTTTGATCACAACTGGGCGCATGCCTATGAGCGTGCCGGCGGGCGCTATTACCCGAAATTGCAGATCGCCGTGCCGTTCACGCCAGCGACAGGCCGCCGGTTCCTGACCCGGCCGGGGTTTGAGCAGGCAGGTCAGGCCGCCCTGGTGCAAGGTAGCCTTGAGGTGGCCAGCAAGAACCATCTGTCCTCTCTCCATGTCACATTCTGCACCAGACAAGAGGCCGAGGCGGGCGCGGAACTGGGCCTGATGCACCGTATCACACAGCAATATCACTGGGAAAATCACGGCTATGCCGGTTTTGATGCGTTTCTTGCCTCGCTGTCATCGCGCAAGCGCAAGATGATCCGCAAGGAACGGGCGCAGGCACAAGGGTTCGGCGGGCAGATCGTGGCGCTGACGGGTGAGCAGATCGAACCGTGGCATTGGGATTATTTCTGGCGCTTCTATCAGGACACAGGCGCGCGCAAATGGGGCACGCCCTATCTGACACGGCGGTTTTTCAACATCGCACAACAGACATTACGCGATGATATGCTGCTGGTCATGGCGATGCGCGATGGGGTTCCGGTGGCGGCAGCGCTGAATTTCATCGGGGCACAGGCGCTTTATGGCCGCTATTGGGGCTGTTCCGAGGATTATCCCTGCCTGCATTTCGAGCTTTGCTATTATCAGGCGATGGATTTTGCTATGACACAGGGGTTGTCACGGGTCGAAGCTGGCGCGCAAGGAGAACACAAACTGGCGCGCGGCTATCTGCCTGTGCCGATCCATTCGCTGCACTGGATGCGCGAGCCGGGCTTTGCCGATGCCGTAGCGCGTTATCTAACAGCAGAACGTGCAGCGGTGGAGGAAGACATCGAGGTTCTGACGGCTTATGGTCCGTTCAGAAAAAGCCAAATGGAGGAACAGCAATGACCGAACGCCTCAGCGACACGGGCCGCAAAACGATGCTGGAGCCCTTGTTCGACACCGGATGGAGCATGACCGAGGGCCGCGATGCCATTACCAAGACATTTCAGTTCAAGGATTTTACCGAAGCATTCGGCTGGATGACGCAGGCCGCGCTTTGGGCGGAAAAATGGGGACATCACCCCGAATGGTCCAATGTTTACAAAACGGTCACGGTGGTTCTGACCACACATGATGTAGACGGATTGTCAGCGCTGGATGCCAAACTGGCCCGCAAGATGGACAGCCTGTAAACATAGCGCACGCTAACCGATCAAGGAAATCCCATGCAAGATCTGATGACCAGCGAACTCTGGAATGGCAACACTTTGGGCGATGTGCTGACCCTGCAATTTCTGGCTTCTCTGGCAGGATCGGTGCTGGGCGCGTTGGTCATTGTTGTGGCTGGCTTTGTGATTGCGGGCTGGGCGCGCAACCGTGTTGTGGGTTTGTCGCGGCGCTATGCGCGGCTGGATGCCACCTTGTTCAGCTTTCTGGGCAATACGCTGCGATACGTGATCCTGACCTTTATGGCCTTGTTTGTGCTGAATACATTTGGAATTCAGACAACCTCGATCGTGGCGGTTATCGGTGCGGCGGGTCTGGCGATTGGTCTGGCGCTGCAAGGCACGCTGTCGAATGTGGCAGCGGGCGTCATGATCATCATGTTTCGTCCCTTCAAGAATGGGGATTTCGTAGAGGTGGCCGGCCAGATGGGCACCGTGCAGGACATATCGCTGAATTTTACCGAAATTTCATCAATAGGGAATGTTCAGGTGATCGTGCCCAACAGCAAGATCTGGGGTGATGTGATCACGAATTATTCCAGCTATGATACCCGCCGCGCGGAATGGGTGTTTGGCGTGTCATATGACAGCAACCTGAAACAGGCCGAGCAGATCATCCGCGACACGATCTTGAGCGACCCACGCGCACTGGCCGAGCCTGAACCGTTCATCCAAGTCAACAATCTTGGCGATTTCTCGGTTGATTTTCTGGTACGCGTCTGGTGCTCCTCGGCGGATTTCTTCCAGTATCAGGCCGATATGAAACGCGCTGTGAAAGAGGCACTTGATGCGGGCGGTATCGATATTCCCTTCCCCACGCGCAAAATGATCACCGCCGCCTAGGGTC
>JBLRWJ010000012.1:0-10254 GCA_047921315.1 Rhodobacterales bacterium
TGCCGGAGGCCGAGGTCGCCGCCCTGCTGCGCAACAGCGCGGCGCAGGATCAGGCGCAGGATCAGGCCGCATCCGGTCACTTGCCCGAAACACCCGCCGCCTCCCATCTGCTGGGCTGGCCTGACATGGACACGCGCCATGCCGAACTTTTCGCAATCAGCGATCTGACAGGTTTGGGCCTGCCCGGCTATCTGACCGAAGGGTTGGGGCTGGACGATGACCAGATCGCCCCTGACCACGCCCGCCTCTCGGCGCTGGCGGGTTATGTCCTGATCGTGCTGTCGCGCGCATTTAACGGCAAAGAAGCCGTGATCCATATCCCGCAAGCCCTGACGCTGATTGGCACCTACCGCGAAAAAGCCGCCCCCATCCGGTTTGACCCGCTGCCCGGAACTGCCGCGCGCGGCGTGCTGACCGGACCAGCGGCAGAGGGATCACCGGATCAGGCAAGGCGCATCCTGCGCGTGGCGGCGCTGTCGGCGCTGATCCTTATGCTTCTGGCGATCGGGCTGGTTGCAATCCTCGGAGGAGGTGCCGAATGAACGAGTCCATGATCCCGGCCATGACCCCAACCGCCACCCTGCAAGAGGGCGAGGCGGTGCAGCAAAGCTTTGCCCCTGACCGTGCCGCCTATATCCGTGATCATGCGTGGCTGGCGGCGATGGCCATGGCGCTTGGCATGGTGGTTCTGTGGCTGATGGGCAACCCGCATGTCTGGACGGGGGCTGTCGGCGGGCTGGCCGCCGTGGTGATCCGGGGGGGCTATATCGCATCGGACGAACTGGCCGTGCGCTGGGATCTGACAGATCGCCGCCTGCTTGGCCCCGGTGGCCGCGCCGTGCGACTGGCCGAGATCAAGGTGCTGAACCGCCTTGGCTCTGCGGTGCAGATCGTCACGCAAACCGGCGACAAACATCTGATAAAGTACCAAAAAGACGCCGCCGTAACCCGCGCGCGGATCGAACGGGCGCAGGCCGGGGGGTAAGGGGTAAAGGGCAAAAGGTAAGGGGTAAGGCAGGTTTGCACTATTGCGATCAGACCTTGCGGGTTGATCAAGATAGTGATGAACCCCGTGCAGTCTGAGACGTTTTTTCCGGCACTGCCCAAGATGCCGGAGGCGCCGGAACTGAAACATAAAAAACTTGTCCGCTCATCCAAATGCTAAGTCCTAACTGCATCCAGGGACCAAATACACGTCTCACAAACACGACCAAACCGCGCGTTTCAGCGCCAGCCGGATGAGAGGCCGCCCCCCATCAACCCCGCTGGACCGGCGCGGCAGCGCGGGGTAAGACAGCGCAACAGCCATGAACCGGGGGCCGCATGACCACCACGCTTTTCCACAACGCCCGCCTGATCGACCCTGAGCGCGGCGAGACCAATGGCGCGCTGATCGTCCAGAACGGACAGATCGCCCGCATCCTGTCAGGCGGTGACGCGACCGGCGATTTGCCCGGTGCCACGCGGATCGATTGTGGCGGGCTGTGCCTTGCGCCCGGGATCGTCGATATTGGCGTGAAGGTCTGCGAGCCGGGCGAGCGGCACAAGGAATCCTTCCGCTCTGCGGGGCTGGCGGCGGCAGCAGGCGGCGTGACCACCATGGTCACCCGCCCCGATACCACCCCCGCGATCGACAGCCCCGAAACGCTGGAATTCGTCACCCGCCGCGCGAATGAGGCCGCGCCTGTCCGCGTGTTGCCGATGGCCACCCTGACCAAAGGCCGCGCGGGGCGCGAGATGACCGAGATCGGCTTTCTGCTGGATGCAGGTGCGGTTGCCTTCACCGATTGCGACCACGTGGTCAGCAATACCAAGGTTCTGTCGCGCGCCCTGACCTATGCCCGCAGCCTTGGCGCGCTGGTGATCGGCCATCCGCAAGATCCCGGCCTGTCAGACGGCGCTGCCGCCACCAGCGGCAAATTTGCCAGCCTGCGCGGCCTGCCCGCGGTGACAGCCATGGCCGAAAGGATGGGGCTGGACCGCGACATCGCGCTGCTGGAGATGACCGGCGCGCGCTATCATGCTGACCAGATCACCACCGCCCGCGCCCTGCCTGCCCTGATGCGGGCCAAGCGCAACGGGCTGGACATCACCGCTGGCACCTCGATCCATCATCTGACGCTGAACGAGCTGGATCTGGCCGATTACCGCACCTTCTTCAAGGTCAAGCCGCCCCTGCGCGCCGAGGATGACCGGCTGGCCGTGATCGACGCCCTGCGCGACGGGCTGATCGACACGATCAGTTCCATGCACACACCGCAGGACGAGGAAAGCAAACGCCTGCCATTCGAGGAAGCGGCATCAGGCGCTGTCGGTCTGCAGACGCTGCTGCCCGCCGCGCTGCGCCTGTATCATGCGGGCGATCTGACATTGCCGCAACTCTTCCGCGCCATGGCGCTGAACCCGGCCAAGCGGCTGGGCCTGCCGCAAGGGCGGCTGGCCATCGGCGCGCCTGCCGATCTGGTGCTGTTCGATCCCGATGCACCCTTCGTGCTGGACCGTTTCACGCTGCTGTCAAAGTCAAAGAATACACCATTTGACGGCGCAAGGCTGCAGGGTAAGGTGCGCGCTACATTTGTGAATGGTTCCTGCGTCTTCGGAGACTTGTAATGCCCCTGTTCGACACCGCCCCCGCGCTGCTGATCCTCTGGGCGTTTATCGGCTATCTGCTGGGATCGATCCCGTTTGGCATGGTGCTGACGCGGATCATGGGGCTGGGCAACCTGCGCGAGATCGGGTCCGGCAATATCGGGGCCACCAATGTGCTGCGCACCGGCAACAAGACCGCTGCCGCGCTGACACTGCTGCTGGACGGGGCCAAAGGCGCGGTTGCGGTGCTGCTGGCGCGGTGGCTGGCGGGGGAGGATGCGGCACAACTGGCCGCATTGGCCGCGATGATCGGCCATTGCTATCCGGTCTGGTTGCGGTTTCAGGGCGGCAAGGGCGTGGCCACCTTTATCGGACTGGTGCTTGCGCTGGCTTGGCCTGTGGGTCTGGCGGTCTGCGCGACATGGCTGATCGTCGCGGCCTCGACGCGGATATCATCCTTTGCCGCGCTGGCCGCCGCGGCGGTTTCAACCGTGTGGATGGTGCTTCTGGGGGCCGGAGAGGCGCTGTTTCTGGGTGCGGCCCTGACGCTGCTGATCTTCTGGCGGCACCGCAGCAATATTGCGCGGCTGCGCGCTGGCACCGAGCCAAAGATCGGTCAGAAGTGAGGCAAGCCGCGGCGAGGGGGGCTGTCTGCCCCCCATCCCTGCGGGATTCCCCCCGAAGATATTTCCAGCAAGAAGAAGCGCCGCGCACCCATGGGCCGCTGTTTTCACGCGTTGGTTTCAGGTGCTGGTTTCAGTAGCTGAATTCCGCATAGATCCGGCTGAGATCACCGTTCCACGCGCCATGATAGAGCTCCAGCAATTCATCGGCAGGGGTTTTGCCGGTGTCGATGCTTTCCTTGAGCGCGTTGAGGAAATGCGTCTCATCCGGGACCAGCCCGCCCGCGCCGGGACGGGCGCGCGCCTTCAGACCGGCCTCGGACAGGGCCAGCACCTCGCGGGCAAGGTCATGCATGTTGATCTTGCCCACCTGCGCCTGCAGGCCATCCACGCTGGCCGCGATGCGCAGCGCCTCTCGGGTCTGTCCATCCCAGCCTTTGGCGATATCCCATGCGGCATCAAGGGCCGATTGATCATACATCAGCCCCACCCAGAAGGCGGGCAGCGCGCATAGCCTGCGCCAAGGGCCGCCATCCGCGCCGCGCATTTCCATATATTTCTTGATCCGCGCCTCGGGAAAGGCGGTGGTCAGGTGATCGGCCCAGTCAGACAGCGTGGGGGTTTGCCCCGGAAGGGCCGGCAGCTTGCCTGCCATGAAATCACGAAACGACATGCCCAGCGCGTCAATATACTGGCCATCGCGATAGACAAAATACATCGGCACATCGAGCGCGTATTCGGAATATTGTTCGAATCCGAACCCGTCTTCGAACACGAAGGGCAACATGCCGGTGCGCGAGGCGTCCAGATCGCGCCAGATCCGGCTGCGCCAGCTTTTATGGCCATTGGGCTTGCCCTCGAAGAAGGGCGAGTTGGCGAAGAGGGCTGTGGCCACAGGTTGCAGCGCCAGCGCCACGCGCAGTTTCTGCACCATGTCCGGCTCGGACGCGAAATCAAGGTTCACCTGCACCGTGCAGGTGCGATACATCATGGATTTACCCATCGTGCCGACCTTATCCATATAGGAGGTCATCAGCTTGTAGCGGCCCTTGGGCATTTGCGGCATCTGCTCATATGTCCAGATAGGGGCCGCCCCCAGACCGATAAAGCCGACGCCGACCTTATCGGCCACATCCTTGACCTCGCGCAGGTGTTGGTTCACCTCATCGCAGGTTTCATGGATCGTTTCGATCGCGGCACCGGAGAGTTCCAGCTGTCCGCCGGGTTCCAGCGAGACATTCGCGCCGTCTTTTTCAAGGCCGATCAGCTTGCCGGCTTCCTCCACCGGGGACCAGCCATGCGCGTCACGCAACCCTTCCAGCACCGCCATAACCGAACGCGGCCCGGCATAGGGGATCGGCTCCAGCGTATCCTTGCAATAGCCGAATTTCTCATGCTCGGTGCCAATGCGCCAATCTTGCTTGGGCTTGCACCCAGAGGCAAGGTATTCCGTCAGTTGGGAGGGATGTTCGATCGGCCCGCCGCCGGATTGTGGGATGGACATGCTGGGCTCTCCGACTGTTATACGCGTGTGTTCTCGTAGGCAGGAGTGCCGCGTCAGCGCGGCAGTGTCAATCGCGCAGGCGCGGCGTTGCGTTGCCAGATCACGACGATGTGCGCGCCGCGCCTGTCGCGCATCTGTGCCAGCAAGCGTTCGGTATTCAGCCCCGGCAGGGCGGCGAACACATCAAACAATGCGCCGGCATTCTCGGCTGTCAGTGGAATTGCCAGCACCGGCTGGCCGGGTTGATGCAACTGCCAATGCGAGGGTTTGCCGCGATGGTCCACATCAAGCTGGCTGAGTTCCGACAAGGCAACGACACCCCCACTGAGCGGGCCGAAATAGGCCACTTGCCCTTCGGTGATGCTGACAACACCCGGCCCGCCGCGATCCGTGGCAAAGCGCATCCGCTGCGCCCCGGTAAAGGCCAACGCCGCGCCTGCCGCCATGACGGCCCATCCGATCCAGCCCAATAAGCCGCTGCTGGTCAGGGTCCACCACAGGCCAAGGGCAGCCACGGCGGCGCCGGTCAAGACACCGCGCCAGCGTTGCAGAATGTGCTGAACCTCTGGGCGGACAAAGCTCATGCGGGGGTACCCGCAGGATCGGTCCAATCCCCCAGCGCCTGTTGCCACAGGGTCAGCGCGGCCACCGCTGCGGTATCGGCACGCAGGATGCGCGGCCCCAACCGGACCGGATACGCAAAGGGCAAGGCGCGCAACCGCGTGCGTTCGGCGGGAGAAAACCCGCCTTCGGGACCGATCAGGATGGCCCATGGCGCGGGCGGGTCTGTGCGAACAAGGCCCGTCAGGGCCGCGGAGCCATGCTGCGCCAGTGCCTCATCACAGAACATCAACTGCCGTCCCTCCGGCCAGTCAGCCAGCACACGGTCCAGCCGGGTCAGATCCGCCACTTGCGGCACATAGGTGCCGCCGCATTGCTCTGCCGCCTCAACGGCATGGGCCTGCAGCCGGTCTTGCCGGATACGCTCGGCATTGGTGAAGGCGGTTTGCACCGGAATGATCCGTGCCGCGCCCATCTCGGCGGCTTTTTCAACAATGAAATCGGTGCGCGCCTTTTTGATCGGGGCGAAAAGCAGCCACAGATCGGGCGGCATGTGCAGCGGCTTTGTCTGCACCTCACAGGTCAGAACGCCGCCGCGCTTGCCCGCCTCGGTCACCCGCGCCAGCCATTCGCCGCTGTGTCCGTTGAACAGCAACACCCCCGCCCCGGCAGACAACCGCATCACCCCGAACAGATAATGCGCCTGATCGCGCCCTACAGGAACGGTTTGCCCCGCCCCCAGCGGATGGTCTACATAAAGACGGATTTTCGCATCACTCATGAGGCTGACCATATGACCGCTCCCGACCAGATGCCAGAGGTGACGACACCGCCGCAAGGGCAAGTGGCCGATGCGGTGCGCGGGAACTGGGTGGACAGGTGGGCCCCGCCCGTGGCACGCCCATATCTGCGGCTCAGCCGTGCGGACCGGCCCATTGGCACATGGCTGCTGCTGCTGCCCTGCTGGTGGGGCCTGGCCCTGGCGATTCTCTATGACGGGCAGGCGCGGCTGTTTGATCTTTGGATCTTTGCGGGCTGTGCGCTGGGGGCGTTTTTGATGCGGGGCGCGGGCTGCACATGGAATGACATCACCGACCGCGACATTGACGGCGCGGTGGCGCGCACCCGTTCAAGGCCGATTCCGTCTGGTCAGGTCAGCGCCAAACAGGCCGCCATCTGGATGGTGGCGCAGGCATTGCTCGCGTTTTGTATCCTGCTGAGCTTCAAACTGCCCGCCATCGTGCTGGGGATCATCGCGCTGGTTCCGGTGGCGATCTATCCCTTTGCCAAACGCTTTACATGGTGGCCGCAGGTCTTTCTCGGGCTGGCCTTCAACTGGGGCGCGCTGCTGGCCTGGACAGCGCATACCGGCAGCTTGGGCTGGCCTGCGGTGATCCTCTATCTGTCGGGCATCGCGTGGACCCTGTTTTATGACACGATCTATGCTCATCAGGATACCGAGGATGACGCGCTGATCGGCGTCAAATCCACCGCGCGGCTGTTCGGTGATGCCAGCCCCGCGTGGTTGAACGGATTCATGTTCGGCTGCACCGCGCTGATGGTGGTGGCCGTGCTGGCCGCAACCCGCGCCGTCGGGGCCGGGATGCTGACCACCAGCATCGCCGTTCTGGGGCCGCTTGCGATGCTGGCGCATATGCGCTGGCAGATGGCACGGTTTGATCCGGCCGATATGGGCGGATTGTTGCGGCTGTTCCGGTCCAACCGTGATGCGGGGCTGCTGCCCTTGCTGTTTTTCGCCGGTGCGGCACTGGTGTGATTGCGCCCGTGACGCTGGCACCCTAAGACGGTGCATGCTGTCCACAAACCTTGGGGTTTCATGCGCCTTTCTGCTATCGCCATTGTATCACTGACATTCATCACAGCGGCGGGCCTGTGTCTGGTAGCGGCGGGTTTCGCTGTCAAAGTCATTGAGAACCAGTCGGAATACGGGGTTCGGCTGGCGCTGGATGAAAGCGGTGTGCCATGGGCCGAGGTGCAGGCAAACGGGCTGCAGGTGCTGCTGACCGGCACCGCCCCGTCCGAGGCGCAGCGCTTCAAGGCACTCTCCATATCGGGGGGCGTGGTCGACGCGGCCCGCGTGATTGACGGGATGGATGTCAAGGACAGCACCACATCACAACCGCCACGCTTTTCCGTTGAAATCCTGCGCAATGAAAGCGGCATTTCCCTGATCGGTCTGGTCCCCGCCGCAACGGACCGCGAGGCGCTCGTGGCGCGGCTGGTGCCGATGGCTGCCAATGGACAGGTCACCGACCTTTTGGAAACCGCCGATTACGCAGTGCCCGCACAATGGGACCGCGTGATGGCCTTTGGCATGCGGGCGCTGGAAACCATGCCACGCTCCAAAGTTTCGCTGGCGGCTGACCGTGTGGCGATCACCGCCATGGCGGACAGTCTGGAGGCGCGGCGCCAGCTGGAGGTGGATCTGGCGCGCCGTGTGCCAACAGGGGTCCGGCTGGCACTGGACATCTCGGCCCCCCGTCCGGTGATCACGCCCTTCAACCTGCGCTTTCTGCTGAGCGAGGGCAAAGGCCGCTTTGACGCCTGTTCTGCCGACACCACAGAGGCGCAGACGCGTATTCTGGCCGCAGCCCGCGCCGCCGGGCTGGATGACAGGGGCAGTTGCACGATCGGGTTGGGCGTGCCTTCCCCCAACTGGGCACGCGCTGTGGAACAATCCATCGCGGCCCTTGCCGAGATCGGCGGTGGCTCTGTCACCTTCACCGATGCCGATATCACGCTGCTGGCCGAAGAAGGCACAGATCAGGCGCTGTTTGATCGCGTGGTCGGAGAGTTGGAAAGCCGCTTGCCGGATGTCTTTGCCCTGAATGCGGTTCTGCCCCAGCCCGAAGTGGCCCAACGCGAGGGGCAAGCCACCTTTACTGCCGTTCTGTCCGCCGCAGGCGAGGTGCAGTTGCGCGGCAGGATCGGCGACGAGACAGGCCGCAGCATCATGGAGAATTTCGCCAAGGCGCGGTTCGGATCTGACGATGTTGTGTCCGCCGTGCGCAGCGACACAACCCTGTCCGAAGGCTGGACAGTACGGGTTCTGGCCGGGCTTGAGGCGCTGTCAAAACTGTCCAATGGTGCGGTGCGCGTGACGGAAACCGCGCTCACCATCAGCGGCACCAGCGGCAATGAACGCGCCAGCGCCCAGATTTCGGCGCTACTTGTCAAGAAACTTGGCGAAGCGGCTGATTTCACCATTGATGTGACCTATGACGAAACCCTTGATCCGGTTGCCGCCCTGCCCACCCCTGAGGAATGTATCGGGCGGATCAACGGCATCCTTGACACCCGCAAGATCAACTTCGAGCCCGGCTCGGACACGCCCGATGCCGCCGCCGCCAGCATCATCAGCGATATCGCCGCCGTTCTGAAAACCTGCGGCGAGCTGCCATTGGAGATCAGTGGCCATACTGACAGCCAAGGCCGCGCCGAGATGAACCAGCGCCTGTCCGAAGCCCGCGCCCTTGCCGTTCTGAATGAATTGCGCGCACGCCGGGTGCTGACCTCGACGATCACCTCGGTCGGATACGGCATGGAGCAACCGATCGCCGAGAATGACACCGAAGAGGGGCGCGAAGCGAATCGCCGGATCGAATTCCGATTGGTGAGCGTGCCGGATGAAACAGGGGACGATGCCCAGGATGGGGTTGCGCAAGACGCGCAAACCCCGCAGGAAGATACAGATACAGATACAGAAGACGGGGACGGGGCAGACGAGTGAACAGAACAGAATTCATTGTCGCAACAGCGGTTATCCTGTTCGTTGCCTTCAGCCTTGGCTGGTTCGCCAACTGGTTGATCCACCGCTTTACCCGCGTGTCCAAGGCCGATATGGGCGAGTTGGAAAAGATGGCACAAGAACTGCACGAGGCCGAGGAAACACGCGATCAGGCCATCACCTATATGCAGCAGCGCGAGGCCGAGTTGAGCAATCAACTCGCCCAGACCGAGGCGGAACTGTCCGCCACGATGGAAGGCCTGCGCGAGGCACGCCATGAGGCCGAAGAAATGCGCGCCTATATCGAACGGATGAACCCGCGCTGATGGCGCAGGGGGTATGGGTGTCAATCCGTCAGGATGGCACTGACCTTCAAGGCGCGCTGCAAACTGCCATCAACCTTCAACTTGCCGGTCATATAGGCTGTTGCGGGGTTCTGATCGCCTGACAGGATCGCGCGGAACACCTGTTCCGACGCCGCCAGCGTGACATCCGCCGCTGCGGCATCGGCATCAGCCACGGCGCGCGCACCGTCACTGTCCAGCATCACGCTGCCCTCATTGGTGATCACCAGACAGGCGGTGCCTTGCAGCTGCCCGGCCACGCGGGGGGCCAGAAATGTGATGAATTCATCCAGAATGGCGGACATGGCGCAGTCTCCTGACAGGTGATGCAACTATTGAATGGCTGGCCCCAGATCAAGCGATTGTCAGGCGATTTGCCAAGCACGACCTCGCGTCAGCCGCCTGCCCTGCGCCACTGCGGATTACCAGCGCCGCAGCGCGTCCTCATCCTCATCACGCGCCGCAACCCAGCCCGCGCCCGCCTGCGCCTGTTCCTTTTTCCAAAAGGGCGCGCGGGACTTGAGGTAATCCATCAGATATTCCGCCGCCTCAAAGGCATCCTTGCGATGACGTGCGGCTGTGGCCACCATCATGATCTGCTCACCGGGACGCATCGGGCCGAAACGGTGGATCACCAGCACATCGCCCAAGGACCAGCGCGCCTGCGCCTCGGCCGCAATTTTATGCAGCGCCTTTTCGGTCATGCCGGGGTAATGTTCGATCATCATTTGCCGCAGCGGATTGGCCGGATCATCGCGCACCACGCCGCTGAAGGTGACAATAGCGCCCATATCGTTGCCCGCAGCCTGACACCCTGCGGCAAAACCATTCGCCATATCGCCCAGATCAAACGGCTGTTGCTGCACCACGATCCGCATGAAGACC
>JBLRWJ010000012.1:10354-40011 GCA_047921315.1 Rhodobacterales bacterium
AAATACAGCACGTCGATCATTTATCCTCCTCCAGCAGCGGCAAGGCTTTGCGGAAATAATCCATGCCGGTGATCAATGTCAGCGCCGCCGCGATCCACAAAAGCGCCAAACCGATATTGCCGGACCAGATCATGCCCTGCAACTTCCAACCCAACCCCTGCAGATCGGGCTGCCGCCCCTCGATCACGGCCATGATCATCGCCTCATCCATGCCAAAGACGATCATGCCAAAGTAATGCTCGAACACGCCTTGCGCGAACAAAACCGCAATCGCCACCATCTGCGCTGTCGTTTTCCACTTGGCCAGCTTTGTCACCTTCAGCGTGCCGGACACATCGCCCAGAAACTCGCGCAGGCCAGACACGAACACTTCTCGGAACAGGATGACAGTGGCAGGCAGCACCAGCCAAGGCGACATGGATGAATACCCCACAATCACCATCAGCGCGATCACCACCATCGCCTTGTCGGCAATCGGGTCCAGCATCGCGCCGATCCGCGTTTCCTGCTTCCAGCTGCGCGCCAGATAGCCGTCAATCCAATCGGTAATGGCCGCCGTGACAAACAGCATCAGCGCAAACCAATCCGCATAGGGCCTTGTGAAATAGAGAAACATCACCGCCACGCCGGGGGCGGCCAGCAATCTGCCTGCGGTCAGGATATTGGGCAAGGTCCATATCATGCCCTATTCCTAACGGGTCTTCGTCACCGTGGAAAGGCGCTAAGATAGCGGCCGACGAAGACGCCCGACAGGGCGGATGAGTATTTGAGGAACAATGAAGCAGCAGCTAGCTCTGCGGGCGTTCGGCCCAGCCCGCAAAGATCTTTTCCAGCGCCACAACGGCGTAATAGAGCACAATCCCCAGCACGGCGAGCGCGATCAGAACCGCGAACATCAGCGGGTAATCCCCATTGGTTTCACCCGATTTGAACAGCGCCCCCAAACCGCGCCCGTGCGGCGAGACGATCTCGACCAGATTGGTGCCGATGAAGGCCAGCGTTACGGATACTTTCAGCGCGCCGAAAAATTCCGGCAGGGTTTTAGGCAGGGCGATCTTGCGGAAAATGGTGATCTTGGACGCGCCAAGGCTGCGCAGGATATCGCGGTATTCCGGCTCCAGCGTGGACAGGCCGATGCCCACGGACACGGCGATGGGAAAGAACGAGATCAGGAAGGCCATCAGCACGGTGTTGAAATCATGCTTCCCGATGAAAATCAGCGCGATCACCGGCACCAAAGTGGCCTTGGGGATAGCGTTGAACCCCACCAGGAGCGGGTAGAGCGCATCGCGGGCGATTTTGGAAAACCCCATCGCCATGCCCAGCAGCGTGCCCACGATCACGGCCAGCCCCAGCCCTGCCACGGTGCGCCACAGGGTTTGCCAGCCCATTTCGATGAACAGATGGCTATAGCGCGCGAAGGCGGGCGGCAGGTCGGACGGGGCTGCCATTTTGTATTTCGGCCATTCGTTGAACCAGACGATGAATTCCCAAAACCCCAGAAAGGCCAGTATGGCCAGCGTGGGCACCGCGATTTTCTGAAGCGTTTCCATCAATGCACCTCTGTGTCGCGGCCTTGGGCGATGCGGATTTGTTCGCGCAGCAGATGCAGCATCGCTGTTGCCTCAGGCGTATAGAGGCTTTCGATCCTGCGATCAGCGGGTAGATCGACATGCAGCACATGTTGGGTATGGGCGGGACGGCCTGACAGGACGATGACCTGATCGCCCAGAAACACCGATTCGCGCAGGTCATGTGTGATCAGCACGCAGGTAAAGGGTTCAGCTGCGCGCAGGTCTCGCATCGTCTGCCATAGATCTTCGCGGGTGAACGCATCCAGCGCGCCGAAAGGTTCGTCCATGATCAGCACATCGGGTTTATGCACGATGGAGCGGCACAGCGATGCCCGCTGCCGCATCCCGCCGGATAGCTCTGACGGGCGCTTGCGTTCAAACCCTTTGAGGCCGACCATCTCCAGCAGATGCATCGCGCGCGCCTCGCGGTCACGTTGCGGCATGCGGGGGGCCACGATTTCCAGCGGCAGGATCACATTGTCCAGAATGCTGCGCCATTCCAGCAGCACCGGGTTCTGGAATGCCATGCCCACGGTTTTGCGCGGCGATGTCACCTTTTCGCCGTGCAACCAGACCTCTCCCTGATCGGGCTTCATCAGCCCCGCCACCAGCCGCGTCAGGGTGGATTTGCCGCATCCAGACGGGCCGACGACCGCGCAAAACTCCCCCTCGGGGACCGAGACGTTCAGGTTGTCAAGCACCGGCAACGGGCCTGCCTTGGTGCGGTAGGCGTGCGTGACGCCCTTGATCTCGATCAGGTTGGTCATCAGGTGGCGCGGCCTTGGTCAAGTCTCGGGAAAGGAAAAGCGCCCCCTGAGACGGAGGCGCCGGTTCACTGCGCTACCGGATCACTCCAGCATCAGGCTGCCATCACCGGGCAGAAAATCAGAGGTGAAATACAGCGCTGCATCAGGCGCGTTCACGAATTCATAGACCGATCTGGTCTGTTCGATCGCGGTTGCCATCCGGTCAGCATCGATCCCGCCCATGCCATTGGCCTTGACCCAGTCGGTCAGCACATTCGCCTCAACCGCCATTTCAAAGCGGCGCTTTTCCAGTGCCGCATCGGCGGCGGGGTTGCGCTTGACCAGTGCCGCCATCGCGGCGTCAGGATCGGCGATGGCATCTTTCCAGCCCATCGCAATGGCGCGCAGAAAGCCGGTGACCGCTTCGGGGTTCGCAGCGGCAAAATCGGTGTTCACAATCACCGCATTGCCATAAAGCGCCACGCCGTGGTCAGCCATCAGCAGCACGGTCAGATCATCCTCTGGCACACCAAGACGGATCAGGTTGAGAGTGGCGGAAAAAGAGAACCCCGTGACCGAGGCAACCTTGCCCTCGGCCAGCATCGGTTCGCGCACCGGAAAGCCGACAGGCTCCACGGTGATCGAGGCCATGTCCAGATCGTTCTCGGCGGCGAAAATCGGAAATTGCGCCCATGCCCCATCGGGCGGCGGCGCGCCCAGAACCTTGCCTGCCAGATCGGCAGGTGTCTCAATGCCCAGCGATTTGCGGCCCACAACGGCAAAGGGCGGCTTGTCATAGACCATCATCGCGGCAATCACGGGCGCGCCGGGGTTCTGATCCAGAAATTTCATCAGGCTGTTGATATCGGCAAAGCCAACGGGGAAAGCGCCTGTGGCCACTTTGGGAATCGCGTCCAGCGAGCCTGCCCCTTCGGACACGTCGACAGACAGGCCCTCGGCTGCGAAATGGCCGTTATCGACGGCCATGAAATAAGGGGCGGCGGGGCCTTCAAACTTCCAGTCCAGCGCGAAAGGCATGTTGGTTTGTGCGGCCAGAGCCGAGGCAAGGCCAAGCGTGGCCGCAACGGCGGCAAATGTGGTGCGGATCATCGGTCTCTCCCGTTTGAATGTTTGCGCCAGTTCTGCATTCCTGCGCGGCAGTTGCACGAATGGGACGCATGCAGACCGCCACACCGGACGCGCCGGCACATATTATGCCCGGTTTCTATGCTGTCACCACGCGCCTGTCTACAAATTAGGCATGGCGCAAAGCGGCCGATCAGCCCTTTTCGTGAAAGAAGGCATAAATCGTCTCGGCCATCGCGTCTGATATGCCGGGGGCGGCTTTCAGATCTTCCAGCCCCGCGCGGCTGACCGCTTTGGCGCTGCCAAAATGCGCCAGCAACATGCGTTTGCGCCCTGCCCCTACGCCCGGCACCTCATCCAGCGGGGTTGCGCCCACGGATTTGGCGCGTTTGGCGCGATGCGTGCCGATGGCAAAGCGATGCGCCTCATCCCGCAGGCGTTGCACGAAATAAAGCACCGGATCATTGTGGCGCAGCGCAAAGGGGCGCTTGCCGATGCGGTGGAATTCTTCCTTGCCTGCATCCCTGTCAACGCCCTTGGCCACCCCGACCATCGGGATGTCCTGCACCCCGTGTTCGGCCATGATCTGCGCCACCGCGCTGACCTGACCGGCACCGCCATCAATCAGCAGCAGATCAGGCCACAAGCCCAGTTTGCGATCAGGGTCTTCCTTCAACAGGCGCTTGAAACGGCGGTGCAGCACCTCTTTCATCATGCCGAAATCATCGCCGGGGGTCAGGTCATCGCCGCGAATGTTGAATTTGCGATACTGGCCTTTCATCATCCCGTCCGGCCCTGCCACGATCATCGCGCCCACGGCATCGGTGCCCTGAATATGGCTATTGTCGTAGACCTCGACCCGATTGGGCGGGGCGGGCAGATCAAACGCCTCGGCCAGACCTTTGAGCAGCTTGGTCTGTGTTGCCCCTTCGGCCATGCGCCGCGCCAGCGATTCACGGGCGTTGCGCGCGGCCCCTTCCACCAGTTCGGCCTTCTCCCCACGCTGGGGCACAAGGATGTCGACCTTGCGGCCCAGCTTTTCCGACAGCGCCGCCTGCATCAGATCAGGGTTGTCCAACGGATGCGACAGGATCAACTGGCGCGGCGGTTCCTTGGTATCGTAGAACTGACCAACGAAAGCCTCCAGCACTTCGGGCGCGTCGATATCGGCCCCGATGCGCGGGTAGAAATCGGCATTGCCCCAATTCTGATGGGCGCGGATAAAGAACACCTGCACGCAGGCTTGCCCGCCTTCCATATGCAGCGCGATCACATCCGCCTCGGCCACGCCACGCGGGTTGATGCCCTGCACCGTCTGCACCTGTGTCAGCGCGCGGATACGGTCACGCAGGGCGGCGGCGCGCTCAAACTCCATATCGTCAGAGGCCTGTTGCATCTGCGCGGCCAAAGTTTCCTGCACCGCCGTGGACCGGCCGGACAGAAACTTTGCCGCATCCGCCACGGTGGCGGCGTAATCCGCCTTGGAGATCAGCCCCGTGCATGGCGCAGAGCACCGCTTGATCTGGTGGAGCAGGCAAGGCCGCGTGCGGCTGGAGAACATCGCATCCGAGCAGTTGCGCAGCAAAAACACCTTTTGCAACTGATTCAACGTGCGATTGACCGCGCCCGCGCTGGCGAAGGGGCCGAAATACTGCCCCTTATCCTTGCGTGCGCCGCGATGCTTGGTGATCTGCGGAAAATCATGATCGCCGGTGATCAGGATATTGGGGAAACTTTTGTCATCGCGCAGCAGCACGTTATAGCGCGGCTTGAGCTGTTTGATCAGGTTCTGCTCCAGCAGCAGCGCCTCGGTCTCGGTGCGGGTGGTCAGAAACATCATCGACGCGGTTTCCGAGATCATCCGCGCAATGCGCCCCGAATGCCCCGAAGGCCGCGCATAGTTTGACACCCGCGCCCGCAGGTTGCGCGCCTTGCCGACATAAAGCACGCGGCTTTGATCATCCAGCATCCGGTACACACCGGGAGAGCCGTCCAGCGTCTTGACGTAATCCTGAATCAGGGCATGGCCGGTCAGGGTTTGGGCGGATGTATCACTCATGCGATCAGAGGTATGATTCTTTGCGCCGCGCTGCAATCTTTGCCGGGCAGGGGCAAGAGCAAACATGTCCACGGTTTCTGTGGATAAGTCTGACGATAACTTTTCGCCATCTCGAAATTTCCCTTAGTTACGGCCCGCTTCGTTAAAATGCCTAATTTTTAGGCGCTTCTACAACCCATTGAAAACATTGTAAATTTTTTTGTGTCGATACAAAATACTGAAATCATTAAGGATTTTGTAACGGTGGCGTAACAGAGGCGTGAACAGTGCAAAACTTTGACGGCGCATAATGTTTCCCGCCTGCATCCGTCACTCCACCCCCAGCACATCCGGGGTTTGCCAGCCCAGATGCTGGCCCCCGTCAACACAGATCAACTGCCCTGTCACTGCGGGCGCATCCAGAAAATATCCAAGCGCAGCGGTGATATCGGCGGGGTTTGCACCGCGCCCCAGAACCGTTGCGGCGCGCTGGTCGGCAAAGTGCTGCGCGCTTTGCCGCGCGCCCTGCAATGTCGGCCCCGGACCGATGGCATTGACCCTGATATGCGGCGCCAGCGCCTGCGCCGCTGTCTGTGTCAGCGCCCAAAGGCCCATCTTGGCCAGCGTATAGGTCATGAATTCCGGCGTCAGCTTGCGCACCCGCTGGTCAATCATGTTGATGACCAGACCCTGCGCCACAGGCTCGCCCGCTCCATCCTGTGTTGCATCGGGGATCGCGGCGGCCATGGCCTGCGTCAGGATGAATGGGGCGCGCAGGTTGCTGTCAAAATGGCGGTCCCAACTGGTGCGGGTGGCGCTGGCAAGGCTGTCATATTCAAAGATCGAAGCATTGTTGACCAGACAGGTCACAGGCCCGCCCAGCGCCTGCATCGCGGCAGGGATCAGGCCATGGGTGGCGCCCTCATCCAGCAGATCGGCCTGCAATGTCACGGCGCGGCGGCCCTTGGCGCGGATCAGGGCCGCGACCTCTTCGGCAGCATCGCTTGAGGCCGCATAATGCACCCCCATATCATAGCCGCGATCCGCCAGATAAAGGGCCATCGCCCGCCCCAGCCGCTTGCCCGCCCCGGTAACCAGCGCAACCTTGTCCATCCCTGCCCCTTTCAGTTCTTCAAGAACAACACGGTCAGCACATAGGCCACATAAAGCAGGGTCAAGGTGATCCCCCAGACCCGCCCGATATTCTGGCGCATAAAGACGAAGGGGATCAACAGGATCGACGCGGCCAGCATTACCCACAGGTCGAATGACAACAGCGCAGGGTCAACCGGAATTGGTGCCACCAACCCCGCAACCCCGATAATAGCCAACAGATTGAACAGGTTGGACCCGATCACATTGCCCAGCGCCACATCGGCCTGACGGCGGATTGCGGCCATGACCGTAGTGGCCAGTTCCGGCATCGAGGTGCCCACGGCCACCAGCGTCAGGCCAATCACCGTTTCGCTGATCCCGAACGTACGGGCAATCACCGTGGCGCTGTCCACAAGGATATCGGCCCCAAGCGGCAGGCCGATCAGGCCCAGCACAAGGAACATGATGATTTTCCACCAGCGCATGTCGGGGTCTGCGCCTTCCACATCGTCCAGATCTTCCAGCCCTGCGGCCTGCGGCGTCAGGGTGCCGTTGCGATGGGCCAGCGCCTCGCGGAACATATCGCCCAGCGCCAGCACCAGCGCCGCCAGCAGGATCAGCGCCGCGATCCAGTCAAACACCCCGCGAAAAGCCAGCGCGATGAACAGGACCGAGGCCGCGATCATCACAACATAGCTTTTGCGCGTATCATGCTCGCTGGTATGCATCACCGCGATCAGTGCCGGAATACCCAGCACCAGCAGGATATTGGCGGTATTGGACCCCACCACATTGCCCATTGCAATGCCCGGCACACCCATCATTGCCGCCTGAACCGAGATCAACAACTCTGGCGCGGAGGTGCCGAAGGCCACGATGGACAAGCTGACGATCAGCGCCGGAATACCGACCCTGAGCGCAAGGTTCACCGCCCCCTTGACCAGTGCATCCCCCGCAAACAACAGGATCACCAGCCCAAGCGCCGCCATGAACCAGACCATTATTTATCCTTTATGACCACAGGCGCAGGGGCCGCGCCCGATGCGGTAGCGACGGCAGGACGGGCAGCGCGCGGATTGCAAACGCTTTTGTCCGGGGAATTTGAGCTTGCCGAACATCGCAAGCACCCCCATGCCAACCAGAAACAGGACAACAACCTTGAGGATCACGTCACAACCCGAAACGGGCAAAGGCCGCCCGCTCCTCTATGCCGGCCAGCGCGTCCTGCGCCAGTGTCGCGCCAAACCGCTGGAACAGGCTGCGGCGACGCCCATAAAACGCAAAGCGTGTCTTGTCGCCGTAAAGCGCCTTCAGCTTCGGCTCCAGATGGGCGATCCCGTCGATCAGCCCCAACCCATGCGCCTGTGTCCCCAGCCAGAAACGCCCGGTGAACAGATCGGGATCATCCGCGAGCTTGGCCCCGCGGCGCGATTTCACATAATCGACAAAGGTTTCATGCAATCCGCCGAGCAGTTCCTTGAGGCGGGCCACATCCTCGGCCTTTTCGGGCAGGAACGGGTCCAGCATGCTTTTGGACGCAGCCGAGGTATAAACCCGCCGCTCCACGCCATTACGCTCCAGCGCGACATGCGCGCCGAACCCCGCCGAAATCACCCCGATGGAGCCGACGATCGAGCCGGTATCGGCCCAGATATCATCCGCCGCCGCCGCCAGCCAATACCCGCCAGAGGCGGCCACATCCTCGACAAAAGCATGCACGGGCAGTTTCTTTTCCACCGCAAGCCGCCGGATACGCGCCGCGATCAACGCCGATTGCACGGGCGAGCCACCGGGCGAATTGATGACCAAGGCCACCGCCTTTGGCTTGCCGCGCCGGAACGCCCGCTCCAGAACAGGGCCGATGCTTTCATCGCTCAGCGGGCTGCGCGGGCCAGAGCCGATGCTGCCCGACAGCCGGATCACGGCCACAACAGGATCGGATTTCATAAAGGGGATAAATCGTTTCATGGGCAGCATGTAGAATGTGCCAATGCGACAAACAAGACGGGCGGGCCAAACAGTGCGAATGGCACGCGGTTTATTTGCAGATCATCCCTGTCAGGCGGGATGATCAGCTTTTTTTCAGGCGGCTGAGCCAGCCTTTCTTCTTGGGGGCCTCTTCGGTGCCCTCATCGGCCTGACCCGCGCCCCCCTCATCCCGGCCGCTCTCATCAGCCGCATCATCTGCAGGGCCTTCCACAGCATTCTGGAAATTCTCGAAAAACTGATCGGCCATCTTTTTGGCAAACCCGTCAATCAGGCGGCTGCCCAATTGTGCCAGTTTGCCACCCACCTTGGCCTCTACCTCATAGATCAGGCGGGTGCCTTCGGGGATATCCTCAAGCTGGACCTTGGCCTCGCCCTTGGCGAAACCCGCAGCCCCGCCCTTGCCTTCCCCCGAGAGGGTCAGGCTTTGGCCCTCAACCATATCGGTCAGGCTGACCTGCCCCTTGAACGTGGCTTTGACCGGGCCGACCTTTTGCACCACCACCGCCTCGAACCCGTCATCGGGGTTGCCTGTCACCTCCTGCGCGCCGGGCACGCATTCCTTGAGGACATCCGCGCTCAGCAGGGCGGCCCAGACCTCGGAACGGGGGGCATTGATGTCACGTTGATCATTCATCTGCATGGGGTGGGATCCTTCCTTGATCGCGTTCTGGCCTGTGGTGCACGACAGGTTAGACCAGCCGTGGCGCTGCGCCAAGCCATCCTTTGCTGGGCGCTGAAAATCGCGCTGGCCAGATGCGCAAATGGGCGGTAGGGATACCCCCTCAAGCAAAGGCTTTCCATGCGCGCGCCCCTTGCCACCGCCCCGCAGAACACCGCCGCCGGCATCGGTTTCGTGCTGGCGGGCATGGCTGCGATTTCCGTCAATGACGTGCTGATCAAGGAACTGTCCGGCGGTTATCCCCTGCATCAGATGGTGTTCATCCGTTCGGTGATCGGGATCGTGTTCAGTCTGATGCTGGTGCAGATGGAGGGCGGTTTCAGCATCCTGCGCACCCGCAATCCCGGCCTGCACCTGATGCGTGGCGGATTGGTTGTGATCTCCAACCTGACCTATTTCGCGGCTTTGGCCGTGATCCCGCTGGCCGAGGCCACCGCGCTGTTCTTTGTGGCCCCTTTGATGATCACGCTGTTGTCGATCCCGCTCTTGGGTGAAAAGGTCGGCCCCATGCGGCTGGCGGCTGTCAGCGTGGGCTTTGGCGGCGTGGTCCTGATGATGCGACCATGGGACAGCGGGGCGGACGTGTCCCGCCTGATCCTGCTGTTGCCAGTGCTCTCGGCGCTGACCTATGCGCTGAACCAGATCATGACACGGCGGCTGGGCGCGACCACCCGCGCCTCGGCGATGGCGGTGTATATTCAGGGGATATTCATCATCGTGTCATTGATGTTTTACGCTGTGGCAGGCGATGGGCGCTATGCCGCAGGCGTTGAGAACGGATCGGTGCAATTTCTGCTGCGCGCATGGGTCTGGCCCGAGGGAACGGACCGCTGGCTGTTTCTGGGCCTTGGGCTGAATTCCGCGATCATCGGCTTTGCGCTGGCACAGGCCTATCGTCTGGCCGATGCGGCAGTGGTGGCGCCGTTTGAATATATCGGCCTGCCGCTGGCAATTTTCTGGGGCTGGCTGATCTGGGGCGATGTGCCCACGGCCATCGTCTGGACAGGCAGCGCGCTGATCCTTGGATCGGGGCTGTTCGTGTTCATCCGCGAGCGTTTGCAGAGCCGCCGCTTGCCCCTGCCCGCAGGCCAAGGGCGACAGTAGAGGGCGCGCGGTCGCCGTCACGCGGGGAGGCGAGACAACGACAGTTCCGGGCACTTTATCCCCGCCCAGTCACCGATCCTCAGTTCGGTTCGCAAACCTTGCAAAATCGCCGCCCCGGGGGGCGTGACGGCGATCGCGCGGCGGCGCTATGCGCCTTTATTCCGCGCGGGGTGCTTGAAACGCCATGTTCGGCTAAAGTTAAGGGCAGAGGTTGCCCCCTGCCCCACATCATGTCCTCAATGGGCTTGACTCACCCGCGGCCGGACAGCATCGGCACTGTCATATCCTTGGCAAAGGCGGTGGCCTGCGCCAGATAGGCATCATAGCTTTCGCGCACGCGGGCCACATCCTCGGATGCGGCGGTCAGCTCTTCCTGCACCTCAAGCCATGCGGCGCGCAGACCATCCACGATCTCATCGCTGAATTGCAGGAATTGCACCCCTTCAGCGCGCAGACTGTCCATCGCCTGCGCGTTGTAGTAATCAAACTGCGCCTGCGTCTCCAACGCAACGGACTGCGCGGCCATTTCGCAGATCATCTGCAGATCAGCGCTGAGTTCGGCCCAAGCATCGCGGTTGAACACGATAGCAAGCCCCGCGCCCGGCTCGTTATAAGCGGGCAGATAGCACAGCTTGGTCACTTTTTGCAGACCGAAGGCCTGATCCAGCATCGGCCCCACCCATTCCGCCGCATCAATCGCACCTGATTGCAAAGACTGGAAAATTTCGGGCGGCGGCATCAGCACCGCATTGACGCCCAGCTTGCGATACATTTCGCCACCCAGACCCGCGATGCGCATGTTCAGACCTTTGAGGTCGTCCAGCGTGTTGATCTCGTTCTTGAACCACCCACCCGACTGGGTGTTGGAATTGCCGCAATAGAACCCTTTGAGGTTGCGCTGCGCGTAGATGTCATCCCAAAGCTCTTGCCCGCCACCCCATTTGAGCCATGCAAAATGCTCGTTCGAGGTCATACCGAACGGCACGGCGGTGAACCAATGGATCGCGGGGTTCTTGCCAGCGGCGTAATAGGTGGGGCCATGGCCGACAGGCGCATTGGCCTGTTGCACGGCGTCTTCCACCGCGAAGGGCGGCACCAGTTCGCCGCCACCATGGACGGTGAAGTTCAGACGCCCATCGGACATGGCGCTGACCATTTCGGCAAAACGGGTCACGTTGGTGCCCACGCCCGGCGCGTTCTTGGGGAAGGCCGTAGGCAGGTTCCATGTGATATTGCCCTGCGCAATGGCAGGGCTGGCAAGGGCGGTGGCGGCGGCGGCAACGCCTGCCCCGCTGGCCAGAAAATCGCGTCTTTTCATCATTTTCTCCTCCGATGATGGGTGATGTCTCAAAACAATATGCCCGGCAGCCATGTGGCAAGTGACGGGAATGCCATCAGCATAGCAAGCCCGATCAGTTGCAGCACCACAAAAGGCGCCACACCCAGATAGGTATCACGCGTCGTGATCTCGCGCGGGGCGACCGAGCGGAAATAGAACAGCGCAAAACCGAAAGGCGGTGTCAGGAACGAGGTTTGCAGGTTCATCGCCAGCAACACCCCGAACCAGACGGGCGAGATGTCACCACCCAGGATCGGCGGCCCCAGCAAGGGGACCACGATATAGATGATCTCGATCGCTTCCAGCAAGAACCCCAGCACAAAGACCAGCCCCAGCACGATGAACAACGCGCCCCAGTCACCGCCGGGCATGTTCTGCATCAGATGGGCCACGGTGTCCTCGCCGCCGAAACCGCGAAACACCAGCGCCAGCATCGAGGCGGCAACGACGATGCCGAACACCATCCCGGTGATGCGCAATGTCTCATCGCTGGCGGCAGGCAGCACACCGGCTGACCAAAGCTTGACCGTCGATACCGCCAGCCCCAGCAATAACAGCACCACACAGGCGATTGCCACCGCTGTCAGCACAGGCCCCGCCCGCCCATCGGTCAACAGCCGCAGAATCAACAGCACCAGCACCGCCAGCGCGCCCAGCCCCACCAGCCAGCGCCCGGCACCGGGGCGGTGATAGCCCGCCAGCATCAGCGCGCCGATAGCACCCAGCCCCGCCGCCTCGGTCGTGGTGGCGACACCGGCAAGGATCGATCCCAGAACCGCCAGAATCATCAGCAGGGGCGGCGCAAAACTGTTCAGGATCACGCCAAGCGGTGGACGGGCGGCGGCAACCACCTTGGGCGCGCCGCGCCCCGCGATGGTCAGCACCGCAAAGGCATACAGCGCATAAAGCGCCACCAGCATCAGCCCCGGCAGCAAGGCCCCTGCGAAAAGATCCCCGACAGATACCGAATCGGGCGCGAAATTGCCCGCGCGCTGCTGCGCCTCCAGATAGGTGTTGCCGATCTGGTCCCCCAACAGCACCAGCAGGATCGAGGGCGGGATGATCTGGCCCAAAGTGCCCCCCGCACAGATCAGCCCGGACGCCAGCGGCTTGGGCACACCGGCCTGCAACATGGCCGGCAGGCTCATCAGGACCAGCATCACCACTGTCGCCCCCACGATCCCGGTTGAGGCCGCGATAATGGCCGAAAAGAGCAGCACCGACACCGCCATGCCGCGCGCCGAGCCGCCCAGCATCTGGGCCAGCACCTGCAACATCCGTTCCGACACGCGCGATTTTTCCAGCAACACCCCCATCAGCACGAAAAGCGGCACCGCCATCAGCAGGGAATTGGACATGATCCCGTAGACACGGGCGGGAAAGAATTTCAGGAACCCCGGATCAAAGGCACCTGCCAGACTGCCCAGCAAGGCCACAACAAAGGGCACGCCAGCAATGGCCAGCATGGCGGGAATACCGCTGAGGATACCACCCGCCAGCCCAAGGCCCAGCACGATCAGGAACATCTCGGGCAGGGTCATGACAGTGTCTCGCTGACAGGCTGGTCTGGCCGGTTTGGCGGGTTTGGCGGGATTGGATGCGGCACGTCACGCAACACAGCGGCGATACCTTGCACGATCATCAAAGCGCCGGACAATGCCACCGTGGATTTGACCAGATAGACACCGCCCAGACCGCCTGTCTCGATGGCACCTTCGCGAATCGCCCAACTGAACCGCAGATCCGGCAGAAAGGCCCAGATCATCAGGCCGAACACAGGGATCAGAAACGCCAGCAACGCTACCAGATCGGCGCGCCACAGATAGGCGGGCGACAAGCGTTCAGACAGCACATCCACCCGCACATGCCCGCCGCGCGCCAGACAATAGGGCAAGGACAGGATCAAGAGCACCGCAAAGGCATAGCCCGCGAGGTTCTGCAACCTGATGAACCCCATATCAAAACCGAACCGCAGCAACACAATCGCCAGAACCGCAGCCACCAGCAGCGCCAGCGCAGCCGCGCAGATCATTGTGGTGATCCTGTCACACCACCGCGCAAAGCGAAGAACCGCCGCGCGCATCAGCGCGGCACCCTGCGGGATAAGCCCCGGATACGTGGTGCTGCCAGCGTATTGCGCATCTCAACCTCCATGAACGCGGGCTGGCCCTTGACGCGGACCAGAAGCGGCATATGCGGTGATAGAGATTGCGGCCGCGATTGCCAAGGCTCCGCACAGTCAGCAGCGGGAGGGTCCGGCGGCAGGGGCGGAGCCTCCGGCGGGGATATTTCAGGCAAGAAGAAGCAGCCGGCGGGGAAACCCCTTTCGCAGGGGCAGTTTTGCCGCGATAGTCAGGCCATGATCGAGAAACTGGACATGTTCATCGCTTTGGCCCGCGAGCAACATTTCGGCCGCGCGGCCGAAGCCTGTGGCGTGACCCAACCCAGCCTGTCAGGGGCGATCAAACAGCTTGAGGACCAGTTGGGCGTGATGCTTGTCTGGCGCGGATCGCGGTTTCAGGGGCTCACGCCCGAAGGCCAGCGCGTGCTGGAATGGGCGCGCCAGATCGTGGGCGATGCCCGCACCATGCGCGAGGAAATGCGCGCCGCCAAACAGGGGCTTTCGGGCAATCTGCGGCTGGCGGTGATCCCCACCGCGCTGACACTGGTGTCAGACCTGACCACGCGGTTCAGCCGCCGCAACCCGAATGTGCGCTTTACCGTGCGGTCCTGCACCTCGGTCGAGATATTGGCAATGCTGGAGAATTTGCAAATCGACGCGGGTATCAGCTATCTGGACAATGAGCCGCTGGGCCGCGTGACAACAGTGCCGATCTATGCCGAGCGGTATTGTCTGGTCCTGCGCGCCGATGATCCGCTGGCGGGGCAGGATGGGTTGCGTTGGGCCGATCTGGCCGATCTGCCGCTCTGCCTGCTGACACCGGATATGCAGAACCGCCGGATCATCAACCTGCATATGGCGCAGGCCGGGGTCAGTACGGTGCCGATGGTGGAGGCGTCATCGGTGATTGTGCTGATCAGCCATGTGCTGGCGGGTGGCTGGGCGACGGTGCTGCCACTCAAGGCGGCGGAGATTTTCCTCAAGGGCGGGGATCTGGTGGCGCTGCCGCTGCGCGCGCCGGATGCGTCCCACGCCGTTGGCCTGATCGCGCCCTACCGCGAGCCGCATACGCCTGTTCTGGCGGCACTTTTGCAACAGGCACAGGCGATGGCCGAAAACCGACCCGATCCTGTCGCCTGAGCGACCAGCTTGATAGGTTTTGCCAATCAAACAACAGGAATGCGATATTGATTAGCTGCGCAACTCTGCGATGATATCTGTTGTTCATCGTCACGCCGGAGCCAAGCGCCATGCCAGACAGCCACCACCGCCCCTTCCCGTCCGAGGAGGTCCGGACCCGGACCGAGGAGGTTCTGGCCGATCACGCCCATCTTGAAGGCGCGCTGCTGCCGGTCCTGCATGCCGTGCAGGCCGCATTCGGATATATCCCGCAAGCCGCTGTGCCACAGATTGCCGCCGCGCTGAACATCGGGCGTGCCGAGGTGCATGGGGTGATTACCTTTTACCATGATTTCCGCGAGGCCCCCGCTGGCCGCCATGTGGTCAAGATCTGCCGCGCCGAGGCGTGTCAGGCCCAGGGAGCCAATGATCTGGCGGATGCAACGCTGGCAAAGCTGGGTCTGGAATGGCATGGCACAACGGCCAATGGCGCCGTCACGGTTGAGCCGGTTTACTGCCTTGGCCTGTGCGCCTGCGGACCTGCCGCGATGGTGGACGGGCAGGTTGTGGGCCGTGTCGACAGCGCGCGGATGGATGACATTCTGACAGGGGCGGGCGCATGAGGGTCTATCTTCCCCGCGATGCCGCCGCCCGCGCCCTTGGGGCCGATACCGTGGCCCAGGCGCTGCAGGATGCCGCCGCCACACGTGGCATTGATCTGACGCTGGTGCGCAACGGCAGCCGCGGCATGATCTGGCTGGAACCGCTGGTCGAGATCGAAACGCCTGCGGGGCGCATCGGCTTTGGCCCGCTGACACCCGCCGATATTCCGGCGCTTTTTGACAGCCCTGACACACACCCCAAAGCGCTGGGTCTGGTCGAGGCGCTGCCGTGGATGGCGCGCCAGACACGGCTGACATTCGCACGCTGCGGCGTGATCGACCCACTATGCCTGAGCGATTACGAAGCGCATGGCGGGTTGTCCGGCTTGCGCCGCGCCTTGACGATGGACGCGGCCGCCATCGTGGCCGAAGTCACCCAAAGCGGGCTGCGCGGGCGTGGCGGTGCGGGCTTTCCCACAGGGATCAAATGGGAGACCGTGCGCGGCGCTGTTGCGGATCGCAAATATATCGTCTGCAACGCGGATGAAGGCGACAGCGGCACATTCGCCGACCGGATGATCATGGAGGGCGACCCCTTTACCCTGATCGAGGGCATGATCATCGCGGGGCTGGGCGTGGGGGCGGCCAAGGGTTTCGTCTATCTGCGCTCGGAATATCCCGACGCGATCGCGGTGATGAACGCCGCCGTCGATATCGCGCGCAAGGCCGGATTGCTGGGCGCATCTGTGCTGGGCACAGGGCCCGCCTTTGATATGGAGATCCGTGTCGGCGCCGGGGCTTATGTCTGCGGCGAAGAGACGAGCCTGCTCAATTCACTGGAGGGCAAACGCGGTGTCGTGCGCGCCAAGCCGCCCTTGCCCGCGCTGGAAGGGTTCATGGGTAAACCCACGGTCGTCAACAACGTCATCAGCTTGGCCACCGTGCCGGTGATCTTTGAAAAAGGGGCCGCGCATTACCGCGATTTCGGCCTTGGCCGGTCACGCGGGACCATCCCGTTGCAGATCGCGGGCAATGTCCGTCACGGCGGTCTGTTTGAAACCGCCTTTGGCCTGTCCCTTGGCGAGATTGTTGATGATATTGCAGGCGGCACGCTGACAGGCCGCCCTGTCAAGGCGGTGCAGGTGGGCGGGCCACTGGGGGCCTATTTCCCGCGCGCCAAGTTCGACACGCCCTTTGGCTATGAGGAATTTGATGGCCAGGGCGGCCTGATCGGCCATGCCGGCATTGTGGTGTTTGACGACAGCGCAGACATGCTGGGCATGGCGCGGTTCGCATTCGCATTCTGCGCGGTGGAATCCTGCGGCAAATGCACCCCCTGCCGGATCGGGGCGGTGCGCGGGGTTGAGACCATAGACAGGATCGCGCGCGGCGATGCGGATGCGATCCCGCTGCTGACCGACTTGTGCGAGACAATGAAAGACGGCTCGCTTTGCGCGCTGGGCGGCTTCACCCCCTATCCCGTCATGTCCGCGCTCACGCATTTTCCAGACGATTTTGCCACCGCGAAGGAGGCCGCCGAATGAAAGATTTCATCATCCCCCCCAAAGCCGGACAAGACGAGCGCGACATGGGCACGCCTGCCTCCCGTTCCACCACAATGGTGACGCTCAAGATCGACGGGTTCGACGTAACCGTGCCCGAGGGCACATCCGTGATGCGCGCCAGTGCCGAGGCGGGGATTCAGGTGCCCAAACTTTGCGCGACCGACAGTATCGAGGCGTTCGGCTCCTGCCGGCTGTGTGTGGTCGAGATCGAAGGGCGGCGCGGCACGCCCGCCTCCTGCACCACGCCCGTCGCGGAAGGCATGGTGGTGCAGACCCAATCCTCCAAGGTGCACAAGATCCGCAAAGGCGTGATGGAACTTTACATCTCGGACCATCCGCTGGATTGCCTGACCTGTTCGGCCAATGGCGATTGCGAGTTGCAGGATATGGCGGGCGCCGTGGGCCTGCGCGATGTGCGCTATGAAGCAGTCGAGACCCATTTCCAGCCCCGCCAGAACGGCGAGGCGAATCCGAACTACATCCCCAAGGACGATTCCAACCCCTATTTCACCTATGATCCGGCCAAATGCATCGTCTGTTCGCGCTGCGTGCGCGCCTGCGAGGAGGTGCAGGGCACATTCGCCCTCACCATCACCGGCAGCGGCTTTGACAGCCGCGTTTCTGCAGGGGCGGCGGGCGATGATTTCATGTCATCCGATTGCGTTTCATGCGGTGCCTGCGTGCAGGCCTGCCCCACGGCCACGCTGCAGGAAAAATCCGTCATTGAACTGGGCACCCCCGAACGCAGCGTCATCACCACCTGCGCCTATTGCGGTGTGGGCTGTTCGTTCAAGGCAGAACTGAACGGTGACCAACTGGTGCGTATGGTGCCCTATAAACACGGCAAGGCGAACCGTGGTCATTCCTGCGTCAAGGGCCGCTTTGCCTATGGCTATGCCAGCCATACGGACCGCATCCTGAACCCGATGATCCGCGACCGGATCGAAGACCCGTGGCGCGAGGTGACTTGGGACGAGGCGCTGACCTTCACTGCCACCCGCCTGCGCGACATTCAGGCCAGGCATGGCAAACAGGCGATCGGGGGCATCACCTCCAGCCGTTGCACCAATGAGGAAACCTATCTGGTGCAAAAGATGATCCGCGCCGTCTTTGGCAATAATAACACCGATACCTGCGCGCGCGTCTGCCATTCGCCCACCGGCTATGGCTTGCGGACAACCTTTGGCACCTCGGCCGGCACGCAGGATTTTGACAGCGTCGAACAGACAGATGTGGTCATCGTGATCGGCGCGAACCCCACCGACGGGCATCCTGTCTTTGCCAGCCGCCTGAAAAAGCGCCTGCGCCAAGGGGCCAAGCTGATCGTGATTGACCCGCGCCGCATTGATCTGGTGAAATCGCCGCATGTCCAAGCGGCACATCATCTGCCTTTGCGTCCGGGCACAAATGTGGCTGTCCTGACCTCAATCGCGCATGTCATCGTAACCGAAGGCTTGGCGGATGAGGATTTTATCCGCACCCGCTGCGACTGGTCCGAATTTGCCGATTACGCGGAATTCGTCAGCGATCCCCGCCACGCGCCAGAGGCGACCGAAATGCTGACAGGCGTGCCCGCCGCCGATCTGCGCGCCGCCGCGCGGTTGTTCGCGACAGGCGGCAACGGCTCCATCTATTACGGCCTTGGCGTGACCGAACATTCCCAAGGCTCCACCACCGTGATGGCCATTGCCAATCTGGCGATGATGACAGGCAATCTGGGTCGCCCCGGTGTGGGTGTGAACCCGCTGCGCGGCCAGAACAACGTGCAGGGCGCCTGCGATATGGGCAGTTTCCCGCATGAATTGCCCGGCTATCGCCATGTGTCGGACGATGCCACCCGCGCCGTGTTCGAACAGCTTTGGGGTGTCACGATCGATGCGGAACCCGGCCTGCGCATCCCCAATATGCTGGATGCCGCTGTCGAGGGCACGTTCAAGGGCCTCTATATCCAAGGCGAGGATATCCTGCAATCGGACCCCGATACTAAACATGTCGCCGCAGGCCTTGCCGCCATGGATTGCGTGATCGTGCAGGATCTCTTCCTGAACGAGACCGCGAATTACGCGCATGTTTTCCTGCCCGGATCAACCTTTCTGGAAAAGGACGGCACCTTCACCAATGCCGAACGCCGCATCAACCGCGTGCGCCGCGTGATGGCCCCGCGCAACGGTTACGCCGATTGGGAGGTGACCTTGATGCTCGCCAATGCGATGGGCGCGGGCTGGGCCTATACCCATCCGTCGCAGATCATGGATGAGATCGCCGCAACCACGCCCAGCTTTGCCGGTGTCTCCTACGAGCTGCTGGAGGAAAAAGGCTCGGTCCAGTGGCCCTGCAATGACGCCGCGCCAGAGGGGACGCCGATCATGCATGTCAATGGTTTCGTGCGCGGACGCGGGCAATTCATCACCACCGAATATGTCGCCACCGAAGAACGCACCGGCCCGCGATTCCCGCTGCTGCTGACCACGGGGCGCATCCTGTCGCAATACAATGTGGGCGCACAGACACGGCGCACGGAAAACGTGGCATGGCATGCCGAGGATGTGCTGGAAATCCACCCCCATGATGCTGAGGTGCGCGGTATCAAAAAGGGCGATTGGGTGCGCCTTGCCTCGCGTGCGGGGGAAACCTCGCTCAGGGCGGAACTGACGGATCGTGTCGCGCCCGGTGTGGTCTATACCACCTTCCACCATCCGGTGACGCAGGCCAATGTCATCACCACCGATCACAGCGACTGGGCCACCAACTGCCCCGAATACAAGGTGACAGCGGTGCAGGTGGCCCTGTCCAACGGCCCAAGCGACTGGCAGCGCGATTATGCAGAGCACGCCGAACGGTCGCGCCGCATCCTGCCCGCAGCAGAGTGACCGGGATGAGCCGCAGCCCCCACATCGCGCAGGGCCCCCGCACCGCCACGCCCCTGCCCGCCGATCTGCCACTGGCCGAGGAGGTGCCGCTGGCGCTGGTCTATAACGGCACAACACTGGCCGTGATGATGGGCACGCCCGCCGATCTGGAGGATTTCGTGACGGGGTTCTCTCTGTCCGAAGGGATCGTGGCAAACCCCGGCGATCTGGGCGATATCGAGGTGCTGCATCACCCGAAAGGCATCGAATTGCGGGTCTGGCTACCCAATAACCATGCACAGAAACTGGCCGCCCGCAAACGCGCCGTGACCGGCCCTGTCGGCTGCGGGCTCTGCGGGATCGACAGTCTGGATCAGGCGCTGCGCGCCACGCCCCCGCTTCCTGCCGACAGCCTGTACCTGACCCCGACCGATCTGACTGCGGCCATGGCAGGCCTGCGCGCCGCGCAACCGCTGCATGACGAAACCCGCGCCGTCCACGCCGCCGGGTTCTACATCCCCGGCCAAGGCATCGTTGCCGCGCGCGAGGATGTGGGCCGCCACAACGCATTGGACAAACTTTGCGGCGCTTTGGCGCGCGCAGGCATCGCTCCACAGACAGGGGCGATCATCCTGACCAGCCGGGTCTCGGTCGATATGGTGCAAAAATGCGCGATGTTCGGCGCGCCCTGCCTGATCGCCGCCTCTGCCCCCACCACCGCAGGCGTGGCCTTGGCGCAAACCGCTGGCATCACATTGGCCGCCCGCGCCAAATCCGGCTGCGCGCAGGTCTTCACCCACCCCCGACGCATCCTGACAAGAGGCCCGCAATGACAGCATCGCCCGCCGAAAAACTGGTCAAAATGGCCAATCAGATCGCCATATTCTTTGACAGCCAACCCGGTGACCCGGCCATCGGTGTTGCCCGCCATATCAACGAGTTCTGGGAACCCCGCATGCGCGAAGGCCTGCTGGCCCATGCAGACAAAACCGCCGGCCAACTCAGCCCCAGCGTGATCAAAGCCCTGCCCCTGATCCGCCGCGCACCACAAGCCGCCTGAGGCCGCCCGCATACAGCAGCGCCTTCTTCATTGTTCCCCAAATACTCAAAAACCGCCGGTGCCGCGGATTAGGCGGTCTGCTTTTCCAAAGCGAAACAGGCGGCATATCCCGTGGCGGTCTCCACCTGCACCGGCGCCTCCACCTTGCAGCGCGGCATCACCAGCGGACAGCGCGGGTGAAAGGCGCAGCCGGGCGGCGGGTTGATCGGGTTGGGGATTTCCCCTTCCACCGGCTTGCGCCGCCGCCCCGACAGCGCCAGATCGGGCACCGCATCCAGCAGCATCCGCGTATAGGGGTGCTGCGGTTCGGTAAACAGACGCTTGCCATCTGCCACCTCGACCAGACGACCCAGATAGAGCACGCCGATCCGGTTCGCCATGTGCCGCACGACGGACAGATCATGGCTGATGAACAGGTAGGTCAGGCCCATCTCGTCCTGCAAATCCTTCATCAGGTTCAGGATCTGCGCCTGCACGGATACATCCAGCGCCGATGTCGGCTCGTCACAGACAATGAACTCCGGTTTCGACGACAGCGCCCGCGCGATGGCGATCCGCTGGCGTTGACCGCCGGAAAACTCATGCGGGAATTTCTCGGCATCCTTGGCCGACAGGCCCACCGTATCCAGCAGCGCGCCCACACGGTTGGTCACCTCGGCCCCTTTCAGAAGGCCAAAGGTGCGGATCGGCTCGGCAATGATATCGCCCACGCGCCAGCGCGGATTGAGGCTGGCGAAAGGATCCTGAAAGATCATCTGGAACCGGCGGCGCAGATCGCGCATTTCGGCCCCTGCGGTGCCGGTCATACGGTGGCCGTCAAATTCGATGACCCCCTCGGATGCACCCAACAGGCCCACCACCATCTTGGCAATCGTCGATTTGCCTGATCCGCTTTCGCCCACCAGCGCAAAGGTCTCGCCGCGCTTGATCTCGAAACTGACATCGGCAACAGCGGTCAGGAACTGCTTTTCCTCCCGCTCCAACACGCGGTTCAGCCATGGTTTGGACACGTCGAAATAGCGGGTCAGGTGATCGACCTTGAGCAGCGCGTCAGACATTGGCCTTCTCCTTGCCAGCGGCGTCCACCGCATCATAGAGCCAGCAGGCGACTTGCCTCCCGCCGCCGCGATCCATCGGGTCGGGACGGTCCTTGAAGCACCGCTCGAACGCGCGGTCACAGCGCGGATTGAAGGCGCAGCCCTGCGGGATCGCGTTCAGGCGCGGCATCGCACCGGGGATCTGCACCAGCCGTTCACTGGTTTGCGTCAGTGTCGGGATCGAGCCCATCAGCCCCGAAGTATAGGGATGTTCCGCCGCCGTGATCACCTGCCGCACTGGCCCGATTTCAGCCAGACGCCCGGCATAAAGCACCGCCACACGGTCTGCCGTTTCCGCAATCACGCCCATATCGTGGGTGATCAGCATCACCGCAGCGCCCCGCTCGGCGCAGATTTCCTTGATCAGGTCGATGATCTGGCTTTGCACCGACACATCCAGCGCAGTTGTCGGTTCATCCGCGATCACCAGCTCCGGCTCGGCACACAGCGCCAGCGCGATCACCACGCGCTGTCGCATCCCGCCGGAAAAGTGGTGCGGATAATCATCAAGCCGCCGCGCCGCCGCCGGAATACCGACACGGTCCAGCAGGGCCACCGCCCTTTTGCGCGCCTCACCCTCGGATATATCGGCATGGATGCGGATCGTCTCGATCAACTGCTGCGCCACGGTATAAAGCGGATTGAGGCTGGTCAGCGGATCCTGGAACACCATACCGATACGCTTGCCACGGATGCGGCGCATCGCTTCGGCCCCCAGATTGTCAATCCGCTGGCCTTTCAGCAGGATCTCGCCCCCCGCAATACGGCCGGGCGGCTCCAACAGCCCGATGATGGCAGCGCCGGTCAAGGATTTGCCAGCGCCGGATTCGCCCACCACGCCCAGCACCTCGCCGGGTTTGATGTCAAAGGACACATCGTCAATCGCGGTCAACACCCCGCGCCTTGTGGGGAATTCGACCCGCAGGTTACGGACGGAAAGCAGAGCATCGGTCATGGTGTCACCTCAGCCTTGGGTTCAGTGCATCGCGCAGCCAGTCACCCAGCAGGTTGACCGACAGCGCCAGCAGCAGCAGCGCGATGGAGGGAAAGAGCAAAATCCACCATTCGCCCGAGAACAGATATTGCTGGCCAATGCGGATCAACGTGCCAAGGCTGGGCTGTGTCGGCGGCACGCCAACCCCCAGAAAGGACAGCGTTGCCTCGGCGATGATGGCCAGCGCCAGACCGATCGTGGCAATCACCAGCACCGGCCCCATCACATTGGGCAGGATATGGCGCAGCACGATCCGTGCGGGATGCACCCCGATCACGCGGGCGGCCTGCACATATTCCTTGGATTTTTCCACCATGGCCGCCCCGCGCACCACGCGGGCATATTGCACCCAATCCGACAATCCGATCGAGATGATCAGCACCCAGATCGCCACCTCTTCGCGCATCGAGGGCGGGATGAACCCGCGCGCCACACCAAAGATCAGCAGCGCGATCAGGATTGACGGAAACGAGAGCTGCACATCGGCCACCCGCATCAGCAAGCTGTCCACCCAGCCGCCGCGCCAGCCCGCCAGCAGGCCAAGACCGATGCCCAGCACCATGGCAAAGATCACCGCCGCAAAGCCCACAAACAGCGAAATCCGCGCGCCATACAGGATAGTCGAGAAGATATCGCGCCCCTGATTATCGGTACCCATCAGATAGGTATTGCCGGTAAACTGGTTCGGCACCCCCGGCGGGGTAAATCCGTCCATCAGGTTCAGCGAGGCCGAATCAAACGGATTATACGGCGCGATCCAAGGGGCAAGCACAGCCCCCATGATGATGATCAGCGCCACAGTACTGGCGACAATAGCCACTGGCGAATGGCGAAAGGACCAGACGATATCGCTGTCCCACATACGTTCAAGACGGTTCATGGCGCGGGCCTTTCTTAATGGCGGGTCGCGGCGCGATCCACGCGCAGGCGCGGATCCACGGCGTAATACAGCAGATCGACGATCAGGTTGATGATCACGAAAACCAGCGCGATCAGCATCAGATAGGCCGCCATCACCGGCACATCGACAAAGCGGACCGAGTTGATGAACAGCGCGCCGACACCGGGCCACTGGAACACGGTTTCAGTGATAATCGCAAAGGCGATGATCGAACCAAGCTGAAGCCCCGTAATGGTGATCACCGGCACCATCGTGTTCTTGAGCGCGTGGCCAAAGTTGACCGCACGGTTGCCCAGACCACGGGCGCGGGCGAATTTGATGTAATCGGTGCGCAGCACCTCCAGCATCTCGGCGCGCACAAGGCGCATGATCAGCGTCATCTGATATAGCCCCAGCGTGATCGCAGGCAGCACCAGCGAGGCGCGGCCCGAAGATGTCAGCAATCCGGTGCGCCAACTGCCGATATCCACTGTCTCGCCGCGTCCGAAACTGGGCAGCCATTGCAGTTCAACCGCGAACACCCAGATCAGCAGCACACCGATCAGAAAGGTCGGCAAAGACACCCCGATCAGCGACACGGTCATGATCGTGTTCGACAGCCACCCGTTTCGTCGCAACGCGGTATAGACGCCAAACCCCACCCCGAAGGTAAAGGCCAGAATGCCCGATACCAGCGCCAGTTCCAGCGTTGCGGGCAGGCGCGACAGGATCAGCTCCATCACCGGTTGTTGCAGACGGTAGGAGATGCCGAAATTACCCTGCGCGGCGCGCACCACAAAGGTGGCGAATTGCGTCAGGAACGGATCGTTCAGCCCCAGTTGGTCGCGCAGCGCCTCACGATCGGCAATCGTGGCCTCTTGTCCGACCATGGAATTGATCGGATCGCCCACAAAGCGGAACAATGAAAACGACACCAGCGCCACAACCAGCATCACAAGCACGGATTGCAGGATACGTCGGATGATATAGGCCAGCATGTCAGCCTCCGCCCTTGGGTTCAGGTCAAATTAGGTCAGCGTTATTGCCTTAAACGCAAACGCCCGCGCAGCGTTAAACTGCACGGGCGCAAGGATCAAGCCGGATCAGTTCCCGAAGGTGACCGTTGTCATCTTGGGCTGGTTTTCAGGGTGAACATCCAGATTGATGTTATCCTTCATCGCATAGGCCAGCATCTGGTTGTGCACGTTCAGGAACACGCGATCTTCCATCACCTGATCCCAGATTTCCGCGATCAGCGCATCGCGCGCCTCAAGATCGGTCATCGTGGCCAGCTGTTCGATTTTCGCGTCCAGGTCCGGGTTGGAATAGCGCGATCCGTTAAAGCTGCCAAAGCTGCCTTCGCGCGTATGCACAAGGAAGTTGAACACATAGGCGCTATCAAAGGTCGGCACGCCCCAGCCCAGCAGATAGAAATCGGTTTCCCAGTTTTCGATCAGCGGGAAATGCAGGCTGCGCGTCTGCGACACCAGATTGACGTTGATCTTGGCACGCCCCAGCATACCGACCAGCGCCTGACAGATGGCTTCATCGTTGAGGTAGCGGTCATTGGGGCAGTTCAGATCAACCGAGAACCCGTCAGGATAGCCCGCCTCGGCCACCAATGCTGCGGCACGCGCGTAATCAGGCGCGCCATAGGCGTTCATCTCTTCGGTCCAGCCGTTCACGAAAGGCGGCAGCGGGGCGGCGGATGGCTGCGACTGGCCGCGCATCACAACCTGCTGGATCGCGTCACGGTCCAGCACCAGCGCCATGGCTTCGCGCACTTCGGGCTTTTTGAACGGGTTGTCATCGACATTGGCCGAACGCAGCGTGTCCGATGTCATGTCATAGGAGAAAAAGATGTTGCGGTTTTCCGGTCCGGTCGTGACCTTGACGCCAGCAGTCTGTTCCAGACGGGCGATATCCTGCACCGGCACGTCCTGCACCACATCCACCTCACCCGACAGCAAGGCGGCAACACGGGTCGCTGCTTCGGAAATCGGGGTATAGATGATTTCGGTCACGGCGGGGGCTTCATCCCAATGACCCTCAAAATGGGCCAGCACGGTGCGCACTTCGGGATCACGCGAGACCAGCGTGTAGGGGCCGGTGCCATTGGTGTTGCGCACAGCAAAGTTTTCGCCGCCTGCGGCAAAGTTCTGCGGCTCGACCACGTCATTCGCCTCGGACCAGCCTTTGCCCATCATGAATGTATTGGTCAGGTTCTGCACATAAAGCGGCGATGGGCCGGTCATTTTCACATGCACGGTGTAATCATCCACCATCGACACGCTTTCCACAGCGGAATGCAGCGCCTTGAAGCCCGAGCTTTCAGCCCGCACACGATCAAGCGAGAACACAACATCCTCGGCCGTAAAGGCGGACCCGTCATGGAAGGTGACGCCTTCGCGCAGCTTGAACACCCAGACGGTCGGATCTTCGTCCGAGATCATCCACTCGGTGGCCAGACGCGGCTGGAGAGAGCCATCAGTGGCGCGGCTGACAAGCGTTTCATAAATGTGGTGCAGCAGGGTCGAGGTTGGCCCCTCGTTCTGCGAATGCGGATCAAGGGTCAGCGCATCGGCAACCCGCGCCCAGCGCAGCGTTTCGGCGCTGGCGGCGGTCATGGTCAGCGCCAGCGCGGCACCGGCCATCAAGGCAGCACGTCCCGTCCGCAAGGCGGCGGTGGTGAATATGGATGTCATGGATCAACTCCCGTTATGTTCCGGGCGGGTCGGCACATGCCGCCCCCCGTTTGTTTTCAGTCTGTAGCGCCCGCGTGGCGGGTGGTGGTCGCAGCTTAGCTGCGACGCTTTGTCCGGCGCAACCAGTTTCGGCAGGCTGTCGCCACGTCAGGTTGAGCACAGGGCGCACCGGCTTGCGCCTTGCTGGTCCGCCGGTGCCAGCCGTCCTTGGGATTGCGCCCCTGCTACGCCCACTCGCCCTTGCGGAATACCGGCACGCGGCGGCCATCTTTATGCACGCCGTCAATGTCGATCAGGTCAGACCCGATCATCCAGTCGATATGGATCGCGCTGCTATTGCCGCCCTGTGCAGCCACCTGATCTGGCGCCATCTTGTCGCCGCCCTTGAAACATTTGGAATAGCATTGCCCCAAGGCGATATGGCAGGCGGCGTTTTCATCAAACAGCGTATTGTAGAACAACAACCCCGATTGCGAGATGGGCGAGCCATGCGGCACCAGCGCCACCTCGCCCAGACGGCGCGCGCCCTCATCGGTATCCAGCACGCGGCGCAACACTTCCTCGCCCTTGGTGGCATGCGCTTGCGTGATGCGCCCGCCCTCAAAGGTGACGCGGATACCGTCGATCAGACTGCCCTGATGCGATAGCGGCTTGGTCGAGGAGACATGCCCCTCCACGCGCAGCGCATGTGGCGTGGTGAACACCTCTTCGGACGGGATGTTCGGGTTGCAGATGATCCCGTTGCGCGACATCGACGCGCCGCCCATCCATTCATGGCCATCCGCCAGCCCGACCCGCAGATCGGTGCCCGGCCCGGTGAAATGCAGCGCGTCAAAGGCCTGCCCGTTCAGCCAGTCAGACCGTTCGCGCAGCCGCGCGTTGTGATCGGCCCATGCCGCCACCGGATCGCCCTGATCCACGCGCGATGCCGCAAAGATCGCCTGCGCGAGCCGCGCCACGGCTTCATCCTCGGCCAGATCCGGGAACATCAGCTGCGCCCATGCCCGCCCCGGCCAAGCGATGATGTTCCAGTTGATGTTGAAATTGGTGATCCGCTCCCGCGCAGGCGTATAGGCGATGGAATTGGCCTTATTGGCGCGCCCCACCTTGTCAGGGTCTTCATTGGCCAGCAGCATCGGATCATCGCCCACTATGGCCAGCCTTGCGGTATTGGCATCGAAGGCCTGCCCCATCCCGTCATAAAGCCAGCCCGCCGCCTTGTCGAAACTGTCATCCGCCGCATGGCGGTAGCGTGCCAGCGCCACCTCCGGGTCTGAAAAAAGCGGCGTCACCAGACCGGCCCCCGCCTTATAGGCATGCTCGGCCACCCGCCGCACCAGCGGCAGCGCCTCGATCGGGGCGGTCAGCAGCAGGTCTTGCCCCGGCTGCAGGTTCAGCCCGACCTTGACGGCCAGTTCGGCCAGCCGGTCAAGGCTGACGGCATCGATGGGCCCGGCCTTGGGTGTCTCATGGCGTGTCATTGCGTTCCCTCCGCTATCATTGCTGTGGACCATAGCGGAGGGTCCGGCAAGGTCAACGGGTGGCACCGCGCCTGTCAGCCACCGCGCAAGGCAAACGGCCTTTGGTGGATCAAGTCTGCGCGCTGGCTTCGGCTTCGCGTTCCGCCTCGGCCTGTTCGGCGGCCCATACGCCCGCCGCCTCCACCGCGAGGGGGGATGCTGTGGGCAGCACGCCCAGATAGCTTTCCGTGGCCTCCACCGCGACAGCTGTTGTCTGTGTCATGCGGTAAAGCGCATAGACCGCGATGCAGATAAAGGTTGCCCCCAGCACCAGCCAGAACGCGAACGGCCCCAGCCCCTGCATGGCCCACCCCGTGATCAGCGGCCCAAGAATCGCCCCCAGCCCGAAGGTAAAGACCAAGCCGCCAGAGGCCGCTGGCATATCCTCGGCCGAGAGGGCGTCATTCGTATAGGCCAGAAACAGCGCGTAAAGCGGCGTTGTCACCCCGCCCGCAAAAAAGGCCGCCGCCATCAGGGGCACCAGCCCGCCGCCCGTGATCCAGCCAACCGCACAAGACCCCGCCCCCAACAGCGCCGCGCCGAAGATCAGCTTGCGGCGATCCATCCGGTCAGACAGCCAGCCGATGGGATATTGCAGCAGCAACGCGCCGGCAAACAGCATCGCCACGAACAGCGCGATCTGGTCCGCGCTCATCCCGATCTGGCTGCCAAACACCGCGCCCATGCCAGATTGCGTGGCATAGACCCCGCCCAGCATGAATATCCCCAATGTGCCCAGCGGTGAGCCTGCGAAAAGCTGCCGCAAGGACATCGGGCGCGCCACTTCGGTTGCGGGCACCGGTGTCGCCGAGAGCAGGATCGGCGCGAAAGAGATGGACACAAGGATTGACGCCCCGATAAACAGAACCGATGTGGCCGCATCGCCCAGCGTCAGCAAGCCCTGCGCCCCGATGATGCCCAGCGTCTGCGCGATCATATAGGCCGACAGCACCTTGCCGCGTGTTTCATTGGTGGCGGCGTTGTTCAGCCAGCTTTCGGCGGCCACATAGATGCCCGACATGCAAAAGCCGACCAGCACCCGCAGCACTGTCCAGGCCCATGGTTCGGTCAGCAGCGGAAAGGCAATCAGCGCCGCGGACATGAAACTGCCCAGCGCCGCAAAGACACGCACATGCCCGACCCGCCGGATCAGGACAGGGGTGTAGCGCGCGCCCGACAGAAACCCCAGAAAATAGCCCGAGGTGACGATGGCCAGTTCCGCGGCCGAGAACCCCTCGATCCCGCCGCGCAGGCCGATCAGGGTGAAATGCATGCCGTTGCCCAGCATGATCAGCACGATCCCCAGCAAAAGGGCCCAAACCCCGGACAATACCTGAAACATGACGTGTCCTTTCACGGCGCGGGATCAAAAACGGCTTGCGCTGATGTTCCATAACCGCCCGCATGACGCCTTCGCTGCAACGCCGCATGGGTGCTTGTTTACGACACGTTGCCCCATCGCCGTGATGTGCCATAAGACCTCTGCATGACACC
>JBLRWJ010000013.1:0-38479 GCA_047921315.1 Rhodobacterales bacterium
CCTTGCCCTTCATAGCCATGCGGCATCAGGCAAACGAGGCCGGACATGCGCAGCCATTTGCTTTCGCCGGAACTGATGAACTGGTCAAACATGATCTGCGCGCCATTGGCGAAATCGCCGAACTGCGCCTCCCACATCACCAGCGCGTTGGGTTCCGACAGCGAATAGCCGTATTCGAAACCCAGCACCGCATATTCCGACAGCATCGAATCGATGACCTCGTAACGGGCCTGCCCCGCGCGGATATTGTTGAGCGGGTAGTAGCGTTCCTCAGTCTCCTGATTGATCAGGGCCGAGTGCCGCTGGCTGAACGTGCCGCGCGAACTGTCCTGACCGGACAGGCGCACCGGATACCCTTCCAGCACCAAGGAGCCGAAAGCCAGCGCCTCACCCGTGGCCCAGTCAAAGCCTTCGCCGGTGTCGAACATCTTTTTCTTGGTGTCCAGCAACCGCTCGACCGTTTTATGCAGCGGAAAACCTTCCGGTGCGCGGGTCAGGGCTTGGCCGATTTCGGCCATGGTTTCCGGTTTGATCGCGGTTTTGCCCCGCTGGTATTTCTTCTGATCGCGGCGATCCAGATGGGACCAGCGCCCGTCCAGCCAATCGGCCTTGTTGGGTTTATAGTCTTTGCCGGCCTCGAATTCCTCGTTCAGGAAGGCCTGAAACGCGGCTTTCATATCCTCGATCTCGCCTTCGGGGATCAGCCCGTCACGCACCAGACGTTCTGTATAAAGGCTCAGCGTCGTTTTCTGCTTTTTGATTTTGTTATACATGATCGGGTTGGTGAACATCGGCTCGTCGCCTTCGTTATGTCCGAAGCGGCGGTAGCAGATGATGTCCAGCACGACATCCTTGTGGAACAACTGGCGGAACTCGGTCGCGACGCGGGCGGCATGGACCACGGCCTCCGGATCGTCACCGTTGACGTGGAAAATCGGGGCCTCCACCACCAGCGCGTTATCGGTGGGATAGGGGCTGGAGCGGCTGAAATGCGGCGCGGTGGTAAAGCCGATCTGGTTATTGACCACGATATGCATGGTGCCGCCGGTCTTGTGACCGACCAGACCGGACAGCGCGAAACATTCCGCTACAACGCCTTGCCCTGCAAAGGCGGCATCGCCATGCAGCAGCACGGGCAGAACCTTGGTGCGCTGGGTGTCATTCATCTGCGCCTGTTTGGCACGGACCTTGCCCAGCACCACAGGGTTGACCGCCTCAAGATGCGAGGGGTTGGCGGTGAGCGACAGATGCACCTCATTGCCATCAAACTCGCGGTCGCTGGAGGCACCAAGGTGGTATTTCACATCGCCGGAGCCGTCCACATCCTCGGGTTTGAAGCTGCCGCCCTGAAATTCGTTGAAAATGGCGCGGTAGGGTTTGCCCATCACATTGGCCAGCACCGACAAACGGCCACGATGCGGCATGCCGATCACGATTTCCTCAACGCCCAGACTGCCGCCGCGCTTGATGATCTGTTCCATCGCGGGGATCAGGCTTTCGCCACCGTCCAGACCAAAGCGTTTGGTGCCCATGTATTTGACATGAAGGAATTTTTCAAAACCCTCAGCCTCGACCAGTTTGTTCAGGATGGCGCGGCGGCCATTCTTGGTAAAGGTGATTTCCTTGCCAAACCCTTCGATCCGTTCTTTCAGCCATGCGGATTGCTCAGGATCGGAAATATGCATGTATTGCAGCGCGAAAGTGCCGCAATAGGTGCGTTTGACGATATCGACGATCTGGCGCATCGAGGCGATCTGCAGGCCAAGCACATTGTCGATAAAGATGGGCCGGTCCATATCGGCCTCGGTGAAACCGTATGATTTCGGGTCAAGTTCGCGATGCGGGGTGGGTTCGCGCAAGCCCAGCGGATCCAGATCGGCGGCCAGATGGCCACGGATACGGTAGGCGCGGATGATCATCAGGGCGCGCACAGAATCCAGCACCGCGCGCTTGATCTGATCATCGCTGACCTTGACGCCGGTATCGGCGGCCTTGGCGGCAATCTTTTGCCCGGCGGCGCGGGTTTCCGCGGGTGCAGGCCATTGACCATCCAGCGCGGATGTCAGGTCATCGGATGGCACAGGCGGCCAATCGGGGCGCGCCCAGCTTGGGCCTTGCGCCTCGCGTTGCACATCGTGATCTGTATCGCCCATCGCCTTGAAGAACGCTTGCCATGCCTCATCGACGGCATTGGGATCATTGGCGTAGCGCGCATAAAGCTGCTCAAGATATTCCGCATTATGCCCCTGCATGAAGCTGGAGGCGTGGAAAACGTCATTGGGGGATTGCTCGGTCATGATGTCACCTGAACGTGGGAAAACCCCGGCAGCTATCTGCCGGGGCTGTTGATATGGGCTTAGCCGATGGCCTTCAGCACAGCCTCGCCCAGACCTGCGGGGCTGTCGGCCACGATGATTCCGGCGGATTTCATCGCCTCGATCTTGCTTTCGGCATCGCCTTTGCCACCGGCCACGATGGCACCGGCATGACCCATGCGGCGGCCTTTGGGGGCGGTGCGGCCTGCGATAAAGCCTGCGGTGGGTTTCCAGCGGCCGCGCTTTTTCTCATCCTTGAGGAATTGCGCCGCTTCTTCTTCGGCAGAGCCGCCGATTTCACCGATCATGATGATCGACTGGGTCTCTGGATCAGCCAGGAACATTTCCAGCACGTCAATATGCTCGGTTCCCTTGATCGGGTCACCACCGATCCCCACAGCAGAGGACTGGCCCAGACCGGAATCAGAGGTTTGCTTGACCGCCTCATAGGTCAGCGTGCCGGAACGCGACACAACACCGACCGAGCCACGCTTGTGGATATGGCCGGGCATGATGCCGATCTTGCAGGCACCGGGCGTGATCACGCCGGGGCAGTTTGGCCCGATCAGGCGGGATTTCGACCCTTCCAGCGCGCGCTTGACCTTCATCATGTCCAGCACCGGAATCCCTTCGGTGATGCAGACGATCAGCTCCATCTCGGCGTCAATCGCCTCAAGGATACTGTCCGCAGCAAAGGGGGGCGGCACATAGATGACGGAGGCATTGGCTTGGGTCATGGCCTTTGCTTCATGCACGGAATTGTATACCGGAAGGTTAAGATGGGTAGAGCCACCTTTGCCCGGTGTGACACCGCCAACCATCTTGGTGCCGTAAGCGATGGCCTGTTCGGAATGGAACGTGCCCTGCGAGCCGGTGAAGCCCTGACAGATGACGCGTGTGTTTTCGTTTACGAGGACTGCCATTCTCTTATCCCTTCACCGCTTTGACGATCTTTTCAGCGCCATCGCGCAGATCGTCTGCCGCGATCACATCCAGACCGGAATTGCGGATGATATCCTTGCCTTTGTCGACATTCGTGCCCTCAAGACGCACGACCAGCGGCACTTTCAGGCCCACCTCTTTCACCGCGGCGATCACGCCCTCGGCGATGACATCGCAGCGCATGATGCCGCCAAAGATGTTAACAAGGATGCCTTTGACATTGGGGTCAGAGGTGATGATCTTGAACGCTTCGGTCACTTTTTCCTTGGTCGCACCGCCGCCCACATCAAGGAAGTTGGCAGGCTCTGCGCCGTAAAGCTTGATGATGTCCATCGTGGCCATGGCCAGACCGGCACCGTTGACCATGCAGCCAATCTCGCCGTCCAGCGCGATATAGTTCAGGTCATATTTCGACGCGGCCAGTTCCTTGGGGTCTTCTTCGGTCTCATCGCGCAGCGCGGCGATATCGCCGTGGCGGTAGATGGCGTTGCCGTCAAAGCTGACCTTGGCATCCAGCACCTTCAGATCACCCTTGTCGGTCACGATCAGGGGGTTGATCTCCAGCATTTCCATGTCTTTTTCGACAAATGCCTTGTAAAGAATACCCATCAGGTTGACGCATTGTTTGACCTGCGCGCCTTGCAGACCCAGCGAAAAGGCGATGCGGCGACCGTGGAAACCCTGATAGCCAGAGGCCGGATCAACGCTGAAGGTCAGGATTTTCTCGGGCGTATGCTCGGCCACTTCTTCAATATCCATGCCGCCTTCGGTGGAGCAGACGAAAGAGATGCGGCTGGTCTGGCGATCCACCAGCAGAGCGAGGTAAAGCTCGGTCTCGATCCCGGAACCGTCTTCGATATAGATGCGGTTGACCTGTTTGCCCGCGGGGCCGGTCTGATGGGTGACCAGCGTGCGGCCCAGCATCTTTTTGGCTTCCTCGGCGGCTTCTTCAACCGATTTGGCAAGACGGACACCGCCCTTTTCACCGGCGTCGGCTTCTTTGAATTTGCCCTTGCCGCGCCCACCTGCGTGGATCTGTGCCTTGACGACCCAGAGAGGGCCATCCATCTCACCCGCTGCGGTTTTGGCTTCTTCGGCCCGGAAGACGACACGCCCGTCCGAAACCGGGGCGCCGTAGGTGCGAAGGAGGGCCTTCGCCTGATACTCATGAATGTTCATGAAATTGTCCCGTCTTGCTGCATTCAAAGCGGGGTGTGACACAAGGTTGCATCAGGAATAAACGGTTTTCTGCGCTTTCGGGGGTTTTGAGGGCGAATTTCGACATTTGTGATCACACCCCGAAAATCTGTGATCACAAAACTTTTGATGCGTGATGGCGCATGATTCCGCGCGCCGAAAAAGAATCAGGGCCGGCGCATGGCCGACCCTGATATATGAAAGGCGTTTAACCTTGCCGATGGCAGGATCATGCCAGTGACGGGTCGATTTCCTTGCAGGCGGCAACCAGACCTTTGACGGCATCGACAGATTTGTCGAACATCGCCTGTTCGTCCTTGTTCATGGTGATATCCACGACTTTCTCGATCCCGCCTGCACCGATCACGGTGGGCACGCCGACATAAAAGCCCTTCAGGCCATAGGCCCCGTCAACATAGGCGGCGCAGGGCAGGACGCGCTTTTGGTCTTTCAGATAAGCCTCGGCCATTTCGATCGCGCTGGTGGCTGGCGCATAAAAGGCCGAGCCGGTTTTCAGCAGGCCGACGATTTCCGCACCGCCATCGCGCGTGCGCTGCACGATCGCGTCCAGCTTCTCCTGCGAGGTCCAGCCCATTTTGACCAGATCGGGCAGCGGGATGCCGGCCACGGTGGAATACCGCACCAGCGGCACCATCGTATCGCCATGACCACCCAGCACAAAGGCAGTGACATCGCGCATGGACACACCGAATTCAAGGCTCAGGAAGTGGCGGAAGCGGGCGCTGTCCAGCACACCGGCCATGCCGCAGACCTTGTGATGCGGCAGGCCGGAAAATTCGCGCAGCGCCCAGACCATCGCATCCAGCGGGTTGGTGATGCAGATCACAAACGCATCGGGGGCATGTTTGGCAATGCCTTCGCCCACGGATTTCATCACCTTGAGGTTGATGCCCAGCAGGTCATCCCGGCTCATCCCCGGTTTGCGGGGCACGCCGGCGGTGACGATGCAGACATCCGCGCCCGCGATATCGGCATAGGATTGGGTGCCGCGCAGGGACGCATCGAACCCTTCGGACGGGCCGGATTCCGCGATATCCAGCGCCTTGCCCTCGGGCGTGCCTTCGGCGATGTCGAACAGGACGATATCGCCCAACTCTTTCAGCGCGGCAAGGTGGGCAAGCGTGCCCCCGATCTGTCCGGCGCCGATAAGGGCAATCTTGGGTCTGGCCATTGGAACTGTCTCCGCTTGGTTGAATTTGCAAGAGGGCCTAGTCCCTTCCGCAGGATCGCGCAAGGGTGCAGCGCCGCGCTGCAGCGCCAAGAAGGGCTGTTGTCTGCTGCCAGTTGCCGCTAAATGCGTGATAAACCGCATTTTTTAACAGGCAGGGCGGCAAATGAATCTGGATATGCAGTTTTTCATGGTAGCGATACCAGCGGTCCTGTTCGCCGGCATTTCCAAAGGTGGCTTCGGATCTGGGGCGGCATTTGCGGCCGCGTCGATTCTGGCGCTGGTGCTGGAGCCGGGGCAGGCCTTGGGCATCATGTTGCCGCTTTTGATGCTGATGGATGCGGCCAATCTGCGCCCCTACTGGAAAAAATGGAGCGCGCCGGACGCCAAGCTGCTGATCCTTGGCGCCTTGCCGGGCGTGGGGCTGGGGGCCTGGCTTTATACGATCGCGGATGCGGATCTGTTCCGGTTGCTGATCGGTGTTATCTCTGTCGGATTTGTGGTCTGGCAGATGGCGTTGAAACTGGGCCTGATCCGGGCGGCGCGGACCGTACTGCCGCAATGGGCCGGGGCCTTGGCGGGCGGTGTCGCGGGGTTTACCAGTTTCGTCAGCCATGCCGGGGGGCCACCGGCGGCTGTGTGGCTTTTGTCGCGCAAGCTGGATAAAACACAGTTTCAGGCGACCACCGTCATCGTGTTCTGGGCGGTGAACATCGCCAAATTCGTGCCCTACGCGTTTCTTGGCATCTTTACCGCGCAAACATTGCTGGCTGATCTGTTGCTGGCCCCTGTTGCGCTGTTGGGGGCATGGTTGGGGGTGAAGGCGCATTACATTGTTCCTGAACGCGCCTTTTTCGCGCTGACCTATCTGTTGCTGACCGTGACAGGGGCCAAGTTGATCTGGGATGCGCTGACCTGACGTCAAAGGGTCAAACGCCTTTGCCTTTGTCGATGGCCGAGGGCCTGCGCGCCATGGCTTCATACGCCTGTCCGCTGGCGACAAGGCAGGTCAGGCCACTGGGCAGGGTGACGGTGATTGTCCAGCTGCCGCTGGCATCGTTGGCAAACACCTCGACCACCGCGTTATTGGCCCCCAACCTCATGGAACGGGGCGTTTCACCATAGCTGGCGGCGAGCCGGTCCATCACGCGGTCACGCGGCGCGCAATTGCGTGTATCCTGCGCATGGGCTGCGGGGGCCATGACTGCAATTGCCAGTGTCAAAAGAACCACGCCCGCCGTTAGTATCGTCCGTTCCAGTGCCATTTTTCCACCTTTCCATGAACGCCTGAAAGACAGTCTGGACACAGGGCGTTTCATTCTGGTTAACGCGCCGCGCGATCTTGCTGTATCTTGCGCCTGTATGCAGTGGGATGCGCTTTTTTCTGCGTTGCGGCGCGAATGCTCTTGAAGGTTTCCACCAAAAAATGTCATCCCTGCGCAAGATAATTACAAGGAAGACTCAAGCCATGGATATCCGCCCCTATCGCTCGGTTCTCTATATCCCCGGTTCCAAGGAACGTGCGCTGGACAAGGCGCGTGATCTGCCCGTGGATGCGATCATCTTTGATCTGGAGGATGCCGTCACGCCCGAGGCCAAGGTCGAGGCGCGCGCCACGCTGGCGCGGGCGCTGGCCGTGGGCGGGTATGGCAACAAGGTGCGGATCATCCGGATCAACGGGCTGGACAGCGCATGGGGCAAGGGCGATGTTGAGGCGCTGCGCGATGCGGGGGCGGATGTGTTTCTGCTGCCCAAGGTGGATTGCGCCGCCGATGTGCAGGCTTTGTCCGATCTGTTGGGCAATGGCACGCCGATCTGGGCGATGATGGAAACGCCGCGCGGCATTCTGAACGCCGCAGAAATCGCCGCGCATCCGCAATTGACCGGGTTTGTCGCTGGCACCAACGATCTGGCGAAAGAATTGAATTGCCGCACGCGGCCTGACCGTTTGCCGCTGCAGATGGCGCTACAGACCATCCTGATGGCGGCGCGGGCGGAAGGTGTAATCGCGATTGATGGCGTCTACAACCAGTTCAAGGATGATGAGGGGCTGCGCGCGGAATGCGAACAGGGCCGCGATCTGGGATTTGACGGCAAAACCCTGATCCATCCCGCACAGGTCGAGGTGACGAATGCCGCCTTCGCCCCTTCCGAGGCCGAGATTGATCTTGCCCGCCGTCAGGTGGCGGCGTTTGAGGATGTGCAGGCCAGCGGGCAGGGGGTTGCCGTGGTGGATGGTAAGATCGTGGAAAACCTGCATGTTGAAACGGCCAAGAAAACCCTCGCAATGGCATCCGCCATCGCATCGCTATAAGTGGAGCGTCGCCAATGATCCTTCTGAGCTTCGGTGTTATCCTTTGGGCCGCCGCCCATTATTTCAAGCGCATCGCGCCCGATGCGCGCGCGCAGATGGGCGACAAGGGCAAGGGGCTGGTGGCCGTGGCCATCGTGGTCAGTCTGCTGCTGATGATCTTTGGCTATCGCGGGGCTGATTTCATCCATGTCTGGTCGCCGCCAAGCTGGACCGTGCACCTGAACAACCTGATGATGCTGGCGGCTGTTTTCGTCTATGGGATGAGCGCGACAACCGGCCGTTTGCGCGGCAAGATGCGCCATCCGCAACTGACGGCTGTCAAGATCTGGGCGGTGGCGCATTTGCTGGTTAATGGCGATCTGGCCTCGATCATCCTGTTTGGCGGTTTGCTGGCCTGGGCGGTGGGGTCCGTGATCGTGATCAACCGCGCCGGGCCTTGGGTGCGCCCGAAACCGGGTGATGCGAAGAAGGATATCCTTCTGGTTGTCATCACCCTTGTTCTTTTCGCCGTCATGACCGCCATTCACGCTTGGCTGGGCGTGTGGCCCTTCCCCGGATAAATGCCCATGAAACTCTATCGTTTGCTGACCGCTGATGACACATCCGCCTTTTGCCACAAGGTGACGGATGCGCTGAACAAGGGCTGGGTGCTGTATGGCAGCCCCACATATGCGTTTGATGCCGCCAATGGCGTGATGCGCTGCGGGCAGGCTGTGACCAAGGATGTTGCGGGCAAGACCTATGATCCCGAGATGAAGCTGGGAGAGCAGTAATGCATCAGTCGCGTTTTCATGTTGTGCCGATCAAGACCAGCGCCGGACGGTTCTTTGAGGATTACCGGATCGGGCAGGTGATTGACCATGCGGTGCCGCGCACCGTGTCGGGGGGGGAAAGGGCGCTTTATCATGCGCTTTATCCGGCGCGGCATGCGCTGCATTCCTCGGATGAATTCGCGCGGCTGTGTGGTCTGCCGCAAAGCCCGCTGGATGATATGGCAGCGTTTCATATCGTGTTCGGCAAGACGGTGCCCGATATCTCGCTGAATGCCATCGCCAATCTGGGCTATGCGCAGGGGCGCTGGCTGCGGCCTGTCTATGCGGGCGATACCATCCGCTCCAGCTCTGAGGTGATCGGGCTGAAGCAGAACTCCAACGGGCAGTCCGGTGTGGTCTATGTGCGCACGCGGGGCCTGAACCAGCGCGATGAGGTGGTGCTGGACTATGTCCGCTGGGTGATGGTGCGCAAGAATGACACCGCTGCGCCCACGCCTGACACGGTGATCCCGGAGCTGGCCCCGGTTCTGAGGCCGGATCAGTTGGTGGTGCCTGAGGGGCTGGATTTCACGCGCTATGATGTCACGCTGTCCGGCGCGCCGCATCGTTGGTCGGATTACGAGATCGGCGAGACGATCGACCATGTTGACGGTGTGACGATCGAAGAGGCCGAGCATATGATCGCCACGCGCCTTTGGCAGAACACCGCCAAGGTGCATTTTGATGCCACCCAGCGCGCCGATGGCCGCCGCCTGATCTATGGTGGCCATGTCATCAGCATGGCGCGGGCGCTGTCCTTCAACGGGCTGGCCAATGCGCAGATGATCGTGGGGCTGAACGCGGGCGCACATGCAAACCCCTGTTTCAGCGGCGATACCATCCGCGCATGGTCCGAGGTGCTGGACAAGGCCGAGACATCCGCGCCGGGCGTGGGGGCGATCCGGCTGCGTCTGGTGGCGACCAATGCGGCGGGGGCGTTCCGGTTGAAAAGCGATGATGGCAAATATCAGCCACATGTGTTGCTGGATCTGGATTACTGGGCCTTGATGCCTTTGTGATCACATTTCGATCCGCCTGATTTCAAAGCGTGCAGGCTGCTGCCGGCTTCACCGTGCCATGGCCGGGCTGCGTGACGCTATGCCGGGGGGATGATTCCCGATTTTGTGACCTTTGCGTGATATTTGTGATCACGCAAAATCATGTTGTGATCACAAATAGACAGGTTGTGACATTTAGCGCAGCTTTTTCTGCAGATCAGGGCTGTGCTGGCGTGACAGAGCCGCTAAAAAGAGTATCAAGGCCGCAAAGGCATCGAAGGGAACGCGCCATGCACATGTCGGGCATGTCGCCGCCTTCGCAACCCAAGAAGGAAGGGACACATGGCTGACGTGAACCGGGGCAATCGCCCGCTTTCGCCGCACCTGTCAATCTATCGCCCGCAACTGACATCGATCACATCGATCCTGACGCGGATCACCGGCAATGCGATGCTGGTGGCGGCGCTGTTGATCGTGTGGTGGTTTCTGGCGGCGGCAACCTCGGCCGAGGCATTTGCAACGGCGGATGGTTTCATCACCAGCTGGTTCGGGAACCTTGTGATGTTCCTGTCGCTGTGGGGGCTTTGGTATCACACGCTGGCAGGCGTGCGGCACCTGATCTGGGACAATGCCGTCGGGCTGGACCTCGAAACCGCCTATAAGCTGGGCTACGGTGTTATCGGCGGATCGGTTGTTCTGACGCTGCTGACCGTGATCGTGATCTGAGGAGAGTGGACATGCGTTATCTGACAGACCGCAAGCGCGCCTCTGGCATGGGATCAGCCAAAAGCGGGACCGCCCATTTCTGGTCCATGAAGGTGTCATCGGTGGCCCTTCTGATCCTGATCCCGTTATTCGTGTTTACATTCGGGCCGATGCTGGGGGCGCCGCATGCGGATGTGATGGCCCATTTCGCGCGGCCTTTCCCGGCGATTGTGGCGGCCTTGACCCTGCTCGTTGGATTTAAACATTTCAACGATGGTGCCCAAACCATGATCGAGGACTATGTCCACGGGACGACACAGAAGATCGTGATCATCGCGGTGACCTGCCTGAGCTATGGTGCTGCGGCCACCGGGCTGTTCGCTATCGCCAAGATCGCGCTTTAATATCGGAGACTGTTGCAATGGCAGCTTATGAATATGAAACCCATGACTATGATGTTGTGGTGGTTGGGGCCGGCGGGGCCGGTTTGCGCGCAACATTGGGCATGGCCGAACAGGGGCTGCGCACCGCTTGTGTGACCAAAGTGTTCCCAACGCGGTCACATACCGTGGCGGCACAGGGCGGTATTGCGGCATCGCTGTCCAATATGGGGCCGGATCACTGGCAGTGGCATATGTATGACACCGTCAAGGGGTCTGACTGGCTGGGCGATACCGATGCGATGGAATATCTGGCCCGCGAGGCGCCCAAGGCGGTCTATGAGCTCGAACATTACGGTGTGCCGTTTTCCCGCACCGAAGAGGGCAAGATCTACCAGCGCCCCTTTGGTGGCCACACAACCGAATTTGGCGAAGGCCCCCCGGTGCAGCGCACATGCGCCGCCGCTGACCGTACCGGCCACGCGATCCTGCACACGCTTTATGGCCAAAGCCTGAAGCAAAAGGCCGAGTTCTATATCGAATATTTCGCCATTGATCTGATCATGTCCGAGGATGGCGTCTGTCAGGGTGTTGTCTGCTGGAAGCTGGACGATGGCACCATGCATGTGTTCAACGCCAAGATGGTGGTGCTGGCCACGGGCGGTTATGGCCGCGCCTATTTCAGCGCGACAAGCGCCCATACCTGCACCGGTGACGGCAATGGCATGGTGGCGCGTCAGGGCCTGCCGCTGCAGGATATGGAATTCGTGCAGTTCCATCCCACCGGCATCTATGGCGCGGGTTGCCTGATTACCGAGGGCGCGCGCGGCGAGGGCGGGTATCTGACCAATTCGGAAGGGGAGCGTTTCATGGAACGCTACGCCCCGACCTATAAGGATCTGGCCAGCCGCGATGTGGTCAGCCGCTGCATGACGATGGAAATCCGCGAGGGGCGCGGTGTGGGGGCCGAGGGGGATCATATCCACCTGCACCTGAACCACCTGCCGCCAGAGGCGCTGCATCTGCGCCTGCCCGGCATTTCCGAAAGCGCCCGCATCTTTGCAGGCGTGGACGTGACCAAAGAGCCGATTCCGGTGCTGCCGACCGTGCATTACAACATGGGCGGTATTCCGACCAACTATTGGGGCGAGGTGCTGAACCCCACGGCGGATGATCCGGACCGGATCGTGCCCGGCCTGATGGCCGTGGGCGAGGCGGGCTGCGCCTCGGTGCATGGGGCGAACCGTCTGGGGTCCAACTCCCTGATCGATCTGGTGGTGTTTGGCCGCGCCGCCGCGATCAAGGCGGGCAAGGTTGTGACACCGGGGGCCAAGAACCCGGTCACCAACAAAGCCTCGGTCCAGTTTGCCTTTGACCGTTTTGACGGGCTGCGCCACGCAAAGGGCAATATCGGCACCGCCGAGCTGCGCCTTGAGATGCAAAAGGCGATGCAGGCCGATGCGGCGGTGTTCCGCACCGACAAGACGCTGGCCGAAGGTGTGAAAAAGATGCAGGCGGTTGCAGGCAAGATGGATGACATTCAGGTCACCGATCGCAGCCTGATCTGGAACAGCGATCTGATGGAAACGCTGGAACTGACCAACCTGATGCCGAACGCGCTGGCCACCATCGTCGGGGCCGAGGCGCGCAAGGAATCACGCGGGGCGCATGCGCATGAGGATTATCCCGACCGCGATGATGCGAACTGGCGCAAACACACGATTGCGCGGGTGGATGGTGTCAAGGTTGACCTGAGCTATCGCCGCGTGGTGACAGACCCGCTGACCAAGGAAGATGAAGGCGGGATCGACATGAAGAAGATCGCCCCCAAGGCGCGGGTCTATTGATCCGTAGCCGCGGCATAGGTGGCTTGCGCGGGATGGTGCGGGGGCCGGGTCTGGTGGCGGTTTGCGCTGTCACACTGGCCGCTTGCACGCCTGCGGATCAGGACCAGCTGACACGGGATGCCGCGCGCGCCGCGATCACGCCGGTTCTGGTGCAGCGCTTCCCCGGCGTGCCGGTGCAGCCTGCCGTGGATTGTATCATCGACAATGCCAGCGGCCGTGAATTGCTGTCGCTGGCTGCTGACAGCGTGATTGGCCCCACGGCCAATACCGCGGAACTTGTGACGAATATCGTGTCCCGGCCGGGCACGTTGACCTGCCTGCTGGCCAATGGCCTGCCAGCCCTTCTGTGACGGGAGAGACATTATGGTGCAACTGACACTGCCAAAGAACAGCCGCATGCGGACGGGCAAGACATGGCCCAAGCCCGAGGGTGCCAAGAACCTGCGGACCTTCAAGATCTACCGCTGGAACCCCGATGACGGGGAAAATCCGCGGCTTGATACCTATCATGTGGATATGGATACTTGCGGGCCGATGATCCTGGATGCGCTGATCAAGATCAAATCCGAGATCGACCCCACGCTGACCTTCCGCCGCTCCTGCCGTGAAGGGATTTGTGGGTCTTGTGCCATGAACATTGACGGGATCAACACGCTGGCCTGTCTGCATGGCATGGATGATGTGAAGGGCGATGTGAAGATCTATCCTTTGCCGCATATGCCGGTGATCAAGGATCTGATCCCGGATCTGACGCATTTCTACGCCCAGCATGCCAGCATCATGCCGTGGCTGGAAACCAAGACCAACCGCCCCGCCAAGGAATGGCGCCAGTCGGTCGATGACCGTGAAAAGCTGGATGGTCTGTATGAATGCGTGATGTGCGCCTGCTGCTCGACATCCTGCCCCAGCTATTGGTGGAACGGCGACCGTTATCTGGGCCCAGCCGCGTTGCTGCACGCCTATCGCTGGATTATCGACAGCCGCGACGAGGCAACGGGCGAGCGTCTGGACGAGCTGGAAGACCCGTTCAAGCTGTATCGTTGCCACACGATCATGAACTGCGCCAAGACCTGCCCCAAGGGCCTGAACCCGGCGCTGGCGATTGCGGAGATCAAGAAGATGATGGTCGAGCGCACCGTGTGACGCGGACCGGGCCTGAGTATTTGAAGAACAATGAAGGGGCGGGCGCATGTGCCTGCCCCTTTGCCGTTAGGGGGCGGGTGCCATGCTGGTGATCGTGGGGCTGTTCGTGGCCTTTGTTCTGGTGGCGATTTTTGCGCAGCGGGGCACGCGGGGATGCCGCTGGCGCATGGACAAGCGCCGGGATCGGGACGGGCTGCGCTATTTCCGTTGTGCGGCATGTGGGGCAGAGGCGCTTGTGACCAAGGGCAAAACACCGCAGGATTGCCGGGCGAAACGCAAGCCGTGAGAGGGACCATGACAGAACCAGCCGATGCCGAGGCGCTCCGCGCCATCACCCCTGTGATCTGCTATCCGGTGGAGACATTGCCGCAGCCCGATCTGGCGGCTTATCGCCGGTTCCGCGCAAAAGCGGTCAAGACGGCTGAGGTGCTGGTACCCCCGCGCGAGGCGGCAACTTTCCGCGTGCCTGCGGGCGGGTTTTTCCGCATTTCATCTGTTGAAGGCCCGCAGGTGGGTGATCTGAACCTGTGGCATGGCGATGACCTGTCCGAGCGGTTTTACTCCGGCAAGACGCGTGCGTTGCATGGCACGCATGTGACGACCGGGCAGCGGTTATGGTCCGGGTTTCCCGCCTTGCGCCCGATGGCGACGATTATCGCGGATACGCTGGAATGGTATGGCAAGGATGCATTTGGCGGATCGGTCCATGATGTGATCGGGACGCGCTGTGACCCCTATACGCATCACCTTCTATCGGGGGGGCAGTATCATCATTGCTGTCATTCCAACCTGACGCGGGCCTTGGCGGATGCCACGGGCCTGTCGCTGCATGCGGCAGAGGCGCATGTGCATGATGTGCTCAACGTGTTCATGTGCACCGGATTTACCCGCGATACGGGGCAGTATTTCATGAAGGCCAGCCCGGTGCGGCCCGGCGACTATCTGGAGTTTTTTGCCGAAATTCCGTTGCTGGGGGCGTTGTCGGCCTGTCCGGGGGGCGATTGTTCGACGGTGCATTCATCCGATCAGGCAGCGTGCTATCCGCTATTGGTCGAGGTGTTTGAAACACCTGCCGATGTCTTGGCAGGGTGGCAAAGCCCGCCGCGCAACGGGTACGGGCGCAGCCACGGGCGCTAGGCCAAAAGGCGGCGGTCAGGCGGCTGGAAACGCCGCCTGCAGCGCGATGTCGACCATATCGCCAAAGCTGCTTTGGCGCTGGTCGCTGGGCAGCGCGGCGCCCGTCAGCAGGTGGTCAGATACGGTCAGCACCGCCAAGGCGCGCACCTTGTGGCGCAGGGCGAGGTTGTAAAGCTCGGCCGCTTCCATCTCGACCGCCAGAATACCGTGGCGGGTCATGATCTCGTTCAGATCGGGGCGTTCATCGTAGAACACATCTGATGAATAGATGCCGCCGACATGGACGGTGACGGCGCGCGCCTCGGCTGCGGTGACGGCGGCGCGCAGGAGCGACCAATCGGCATGGGGGGCGAAGTTCAATTCGCGGAAGATGCCGCTGGAGGGGGTGGACAGGGTGGTGGCCGTCATTGCGATGATCACATCGCGCAGGCCGACATGGGACTGCATCGCCCCGCAAGAGCCGATACGGATCAGGGTTTTGGCGCCATAATCACGGATCAGTTCGTTCGCATAGATCGAGAGCGAGGCCATCCCCATACCAGAGCCGTGGATGGTGACGCGGTTGCCGCGCCAAAGCCCGGTATAGCCCAGCATCCCGCGCACATCGTTTACCAAGCGCGCCTCGTTCAAAAACGTCTCTGCGGCCCATTTTGCGCGCAAGGGATCGCCGGGCAGCAGCACGGTTTGCGCAATATCGCCGGGTTGGGCGCCGATATGGATGGTCATTTACGGTGATCCTGCCTGTCAGCGGTTATATTTGATGAAGGGCGTGACATGGGCGATACGGTCGTAAAGCTGCCGCGCTGTGGTGTTGACATCCTGTGTGAGCCAATAGACAGCGGGGGTGCCGCGGCGGTCTGCCTCGGCATAGACAGCCTCGATCAGGGCGCGGCCGATGCCTTGTCCGCGCATGTCCGGATCGGCATAGAGGTCTTGCAGATAGCAGATATCCTCGACCCGCCAGTTATGCGCGTGCCAGATCGCGTGCACCAAGCCCACCGCGCGGCCATCCAGATCGGCGATAAAGCAGCAGCGTTCGGGATGGGCGGGGTCCAGTTGCCGGGCGAATGTGGTGGCAAAAACCTCCTCGGGGAGTTTGGTTTCGTAAAAATCCAGATAACCGGCCCATAGGCGGCGCCAGTCACCCTCATCTGCGGCGGTGAGGGGGCGGATTTTCAACGGCATAACAACGCTCCTTTCCTGTGCTGTGCCATGATGGGGGCAGGTGTGCCGGGGGTGCAAGGGCCAATGCGCATGAATCTGCGGGTTTCGGAGAGGCGGACCGGCATGATCTTGCCGCCCTGTTTGCAGAGCCGGATCATAGCGTCCAAGTAAGAAGGGCGAGGCGGGGATGATCCCTGCCAAACACAAAAATCTGGAGGCATCCATGACAGTCAAGACAAACCGCAGCCTGAAGGCTTTTTTCCTGAGCGTATCGGTCGCGGCCCTGAGCCTTGGGGCGGTCGCGCCATTGGCCGCACAGACCGCCGCGCCCATGCCAGGGGCAAGCCAGGTTGAGATGACGGATACCAAGCTGGAGGCGTTCGTGACAGCCCTGCTGGGGGTTGAGGAGGTGCGGTTGGATTACACCCCGCAGATCGAGGCCGCCGGCACCGAGGAAGAACAGGCGGAACTGGTCAACCAGGCCAATGCCGAGATCATCGAGAAGATTGACGCGGTGCCGGACCTGAGCGTGGACGAATATGTGACGATCGCGCAGGTCGCGCAGCAAGATCAAGAGCTGGGCGCGCGGATTGCGATGATGGTTGAGGCGCAGACCGAGTAACCCGGCGCGGTTGATCCCATGACGTGAAAAGGGGGCTTCCGGCCCCCTTTTTGTTTTAGCTCTTGCGATGTGGTTATGTGCTGTGAGCGGGCTATTCCGCCGCAACCGCCTTGGGGTCTGCCAAGGTCACGATGTCCATCATGATGGTGTTCAGCTCAAAATCCTTGGGCGTGTAGACGCGGGCGATGCCCATCTCCAGCAGGCGTTTTGCGTCATCCTCGGGGATGATCCCGCCCACAACGACCGGGATATGCGACAATCCGGCGGCGCGCAGCCGGTCCATCAGGTCTTGCATCAGCGGCATATGCGATCCTGACAGGATCGACAGGCCCACGACATGCGCCTCGCCTTCGGCGGCGTGTTTCACGATTTCTTCGGGCGTCAGGCGGATGCCTTCATAATCGATCTCCATCCCGCAATCGCGGGCGCGGAAGGCGATCTGTTCGGCCCCGTTGGAATGCCCGTCCAGACCCGGCTTGCCCACCAGAAAGCGCAGGCGACGGCCCAGTTTATCGGACACGGCATTGACGGCTTCGCGGATGTCATCCAGCCCTTCGGTTTTGTTGCTGACCGAGCGGGACACGCCGGTTGGGCCGCGATATTCGCCAAAGACGCTGCGCATCTGTTCGGCCCATTCGCCGGTGGTCACACCCGCCTTGGCCGCTCTGATCGAGGGTTCCATGATATTGCGCCCTTCGGCGGCGGCGGCGCGCAGATCGGCCAGCGCGGCACCCACGGCGGCGGCATCGCGGGCGGCGCGCCAGTCATTCAGGCGGCCGACCTGTTCCGCCTCGACCGCCGGATCAACCGTCATGATACCGCCATCGCCTGTCATCAGGGGCGAGGGTTCGCCCTGCTGCCATTTGTTGACGCCGACAACGATGGTTTCGTTCCGTTCAATGCGGTTCAGGCGTTCGGCGTTGCTGTCCACCAGCCGCGATTTCATATAGTCGATCGCGCTGATCGCGCCGCCCATGCTGTCAAGGTTGGCCAGTTCGGCGCGCGCGCCATCTTTCAGCGCCTCAACCTTGCGGTCCACGGCGGGGTTGCCATCAAACAGATCGTCATATTCCAACAGGTCGGTTTCATAGGCCATGATCTGCTGCATCCTGAGCGACCATTGCTGATCCCATGGGCGCGGCAGGCCCAGTGCCTCGTTCCACGCAGGAAGCTGCACGGCGCGGGCGCGGGCGCGTTTGGACAGGGTGACGGCCAGCATCTCGATCAGGATGCGGTAGACGTTGTTTTCCGGTTGCTGTTCGGTCAGGCCAAGGCTGTTGACCTGCACGCCGTAGCGGAAGCGGCGGAATTTCGGATCGCTCACGCCATAGCGGGTTTCGCAAATCTCATCCCACAGATCGACGAAGGCGCGCATCTTGCACATTTCGGTGACAAAGCGGATGCCCGCGTTCACGAAGAACGAGATGCGGCCCACCAGTTGCGGAAAATCCGCCTCTGGCACCTTGTTTTTCAGGTCGTCCAGAACGGCGGTGGCGGTGGCCAGCGCAAAGGCGAGTTCCTGCTCCGGCGTGGCACCCGCCTCTTGCAGGTGGTAGGAACACACGTTCATCGGGTTCCATTTCGGCACATTGGTATAGCAATAGGCCGCAACATCGGTGATCAGGTGCAGCGATGGTTTCGGCGGCAGGATATAGGTGCCGCGGCTCAGGTATTCCTTGATGATATCGTTCTGCACCGTGCCTTGCAGCTTGGAAATATCCGCGCCCTGTTCCTCGGCCACCGCGATATACAGCGCCAGCAGCCAAGGGGCGGTGGCGTTGATTGTCATTGATGTGTTCATCTGTTCCAGCGGGATCGCATCGAACAGCGTGCGCATATCGCCCAGATGGCTGACCGGCACGCCCACCTTGCCCACCTCGCCGCGCGCCAGAATATGATCGCTGTCATAGCCGGTTTGCGTGGGCAGATCGAAGGCCACGGACAGGCCGGTTTGCCCCTTTGACAGGTTCGAGCGATAGAGCGCGTTCGAGGCTTTGGCCGTGGAATGGCCTGCATAGGTGCGGAATAGCCATGGCTTGTCTTTTTGCGTCTGGGTCATGGGGCCTCGCATAACAGAGCGGTGAATCAGGTCGGGCAATTTTATTGCGTCCCCCAGTAGATACTTGGAATTTTATGGCGCTGTCAATTCGCTGCGTTGCGGCATCAAAGATGTCTGACTGTCGCGTTCGCATTTGATTTACCTCTGCAAAGTTTCGCGCCATTGTCGCGCGCATGAGTGCTTCGGTTGAAATGCCTATCTGGCTGTTGGTGTTGATCCTGCTTTTTGCCGGGGTCACCTTTGCATCGCATTTTCTGTTCCCCTCGGTGCGCTGGTTTTTCCGCAAACGCGCCGAACGGGTGATCGCGCAATTGAACACGCGGCTGGAGCGTCCGATCCAGCCATTCAAGCTGGCGCGGCGCTATGACATGATCCAGCGGTTGATCTATGATCCGACCGTGCTGCGCGCCATTGCCGCCCATGCCGTCAGCGAAGGCGTGCCGGAAAACGTGGCCTTTGAACAGGCCCGCCGCTATGCGCGCGAGATCGTGCCCTCGTTCAGCGCGAGCGCCTATTTCGGGGTGGCGACGCGGCTGGCCAAGCTGATCAGCACCTCGATCTACCGTGTCAGGCTGGGCCATTATGCGGGCGATGCGCTGGCGCAGGTGGACCGGGACGCAACTGTGGTGTTCGTGATCAACCATCGCAGCAATATGGACTATGTGCTGGTGACCTATCTGGCGGCAGAACGCTCGGCCCTGTCCTATGCGGTGGGGGAATGGGGGCGTGTCTGGCCGCTTAGCGCGCTGATCCGCGCCATGGGGGCCTATTTCATCCGGCGCAAGCGGTTCGGCCCGCTTTATAAGGCGGTGCTGTCGCGCTATGTGCAACTGGCAACCGAGGCCGGGGTGACGCAGGCGGTGTTCCCCGAAGGCGGGCTGAGTTTGACAGGGGCGCTGACGCCGCCCAAGCGAGGCATCCTGAAATATATCGTTGAGGGCTATGATCCGTCTGGGCGCGATGTGGTTTTTGTGCCTGTTGCCGTGAATTATGACCGCGTGCTGGAGGACCGGGTGCTGCTGGCCGCGCAAACTGCAGGTGTGCGGCGGTTTGTGGCGCGGTTCAGCACGGTGCTTGGCTTCTTGTTCAAGATGCTGCGGCTGCGGTTGAAGGGCAAATTCCATCGGTTCGGCTATGCCTCTGTCAGTTTTGGCGAACCGCTTTCGTTGAAAAGCTATTCCGGTGATGTGCCTGCGCTGGCGGTCGAGTTGATGGCCCGTGTTGCCGCCGAGGTGCCGGTTTTGCCGGTGCCACTGGTGGCCACCGCGCTGCTGGGCGCCGATGCGCCGCTGAACCGGGCCGAGCTGGCCCTTGCGGTGCAGGCGCTGGTGGCTGACCTGCCGCAAGCGCATCTGCATATGCCGCGACAGGATACAGCCTATATGATAGATGTGGGGCTGCGGATGCTGACCCTGCGCCATCTGGTGCAGGAGGATGACGGGCTGTTGCGGGTTGTTCCCGAGCAGCGTGCTCTTGTGGCGTTTTATGCAGCCTCTATCGCGCATTTGTTTCGCAGCCGCAGCGAATAAGGATCAGCAATGCTGCATCTGCTGGGTTATAAAATTTCAAAATACACGCTAAATCCTGTTGCAATGTTGCGCGCCCAACTTTATCCCGTGGATCAGGTCCGCGATTCTGCATTGCGGCATGACGATAGTGAAGATTGACCAAGACCAGCACGGAGGTTGACATGGCTCTGGATACGCATACCGGGATTGCGCCTTATGACGCACCTGAAAAGGACCTCTATGAGATCGGGGAGATGCCGCCGCTCGGCTATGTCCCGAAAAAGATGTATGCTTGGGCGATCCGGCGCGAGCGTCATGGCGAGCCTGAGAAAAGTTTCCAGGTCGAGGTGGTCGATACATGGCAGGTTGATAGCCATGAGGTGCTGGTCCTCGTGATGGCGGCAGGCGTCAACTATAACGGTGTCTGGGCCGGTCTTGGCGTGCCGATCAGCCCTTTTGATGTGCATAAGGCCGATTACCATATCGCGGGTTCCGATGCGTCCGGCATCGTCTGGGCCGTGGGTGACAAGGTCAAAAGCTGGAAAGTCGGCGATGAGGTTGTGATCCATTGCAATCAGGATGATGGCGATGACGAGGAATGCAACGGCGGCGATCCGATGTTCAGCCCGACGCAGCGCATCTGGGGCTACGAGACGCATGACGGATCATTCGCGCAGTTCACCCGCGTGCAGGCGCAGCAGCTTATGCCGCGCCCCAAGCACCTGACATGGGAGGAAAGCGCCTGCTACACGCTGACGCTGGCCACCGCCTACCGGATGCTGTTCGGCCATCAGCCGCATGATCTGAAACCCGGCCAGAACGTGCTGGTCTGGGGGGCATCGGGCGGTCTGGGGTCTTATGCGATCCAGTTGATCAATACGGCCGGTGCCAATGCGATTGCGGTGATCTCGGAAGAGGACAAACGCGATTTTGTCATGAGTCTGGGGGCCAAAGGGGCGATCAACCGCAAGGATTTCAACTGCTGGGGCCAGATGCCCACGGTCAACACCCCCGAATATAACGCCTGGCTGAAAGAGGCGCGCAAGTTCGGCAAGGCGATCTGGGACATCACCGGAAAAGGTGTCAGCGTTGACATGGTGTTCGAACATCCCGGCGAGGCGACATTCCCCGTGTCCGCTTTGGTGTGCAAAAAAGGCGGCATGGTCGTGATCTGTGCGGGTACCACCGGGTTTAACTGCACCTTTGACGTGCGCTATATGTGGATGCACCAGAAACGCTTGCAGGGCAGCCATTTCGCCCATCTGAAACAGGCGGCATCTGCCAATAAGCTGATGCTCGAGCGGCGGCTGGACCCGTGCATGTCCGAGGTGTTTCCGTGGAATGAAATCCCAAAGGCGCATACCATGATGTATAAAAACCAGCACAAGCCCGGCAATATGGCTGTTCTGGTGCAGGCACCACGTACCGGCCTGCGAACCGTCGAGGATGTGCTGGAGGCCGGACGCGGTTAACAACGCAGCAGCGTATCAGCGCAAGGCAAGAACAGGCAAACCCGCGAATCGGTCACACCATCGCGGGTTTTGCTTTTATTCCCTTTGAAATATTAAAAATCAAAGGCTTACGCCGCGCCGCCCCCCCCATTTATGAGGGGATTGAATTCGCGGCTAGAGGTGGTGATCGCATCGGTTTTATAGTTGAAACTGATCCAAGGGGCCGTCCTGCCCCATCCCGTTGTCTCGTCGCTGTTTCGCCTTTGTTTTGAGGGCGTTAATGTTTTGTTAACCAGTTAGAGGGAAATTCAGAATGCAGAATGAATGGCTTTTGGATGTTCTCTTGGATCTCAGTAGCTTTGCAGAGGCCAATGGTTTGACCAAGTTGTCTGATCAACTTGATCTGACCAGACAGGTCGCTGCGGCCGAGATTTCATCCTGCCGTGTCACAGCGGGGGGAATATCGCGGACGGATGCAGATCAGGTTAGAGGGGATTATCGAGCAGGTGCAGCGCGCATCCGCGCTTGAGCATATGCAATGCGCGATCGAGGCGTTGCGCGATGCGTTCAAAGTGCATCATGCGGTCTATCACTGGGTCAGCGCAGCAGGCGATCAATATGGCTGCGGCACATATTCGCCGGAATGGGTGGAGCGCTATGTCGCGCGCGGTATCTGCGGATTGATCCGGTCGTTCTGGGATGTTTGCAGAATTTCCTGCCAGTGGATTGGAAATGTCTGAACTGGTCCAGCAAAGCCGCGCGCGAGTTTCTGGCGGACGCGATTGACCATGGTGTTGGCCGTCAGGGGTTCTCGGTGCCGATCCGGGGGCCGAACGGGCAGTTTGCCATGTTCACTGTCAACCATGACACGGATGACGATAGATGGACCAGGTTCAAGCAGGATAACAGCCGCAATCTGATCCTGATTGCGCATTATTTCAACAGCAAAGCGCTGGAGTTTGAACCGGGGCGCCACCCGCCCGCGGCACAACCCCTATCCCGGCGCGAGGTGGATGCTCTGACCCTTTTGGCGATGGGGTATAGCCGGGCACAGGTTGCCAATACCTTGTCGATCTCGGAACATACGTTGCGGGCCTATATTGAAAGCGCGCGGCTGAAACTGGGGGCGTTGAACACAACCCATGCGGTCGCGCGCGCGATCAGCCGTGGCCTGATCGTGGCCTGATCTGGGACTGACATTGCTCTGACGGTGCTTTGATCCCGCCTTGGGATGAGTATTTGCAGAACAATGAAAGGGCCGTTCGGACCGGTCCGGGAATGTTTATCTTTTGCCCTTAATCCTGCCCTTCTTTCGGCTGGGAAGGGTCAAGGATGCTGCGATACATGACAGGGACGGCGCTGATGCGGGTTCCGAAGCTGGGCGAGACAATGTTTCGGGACCGGGCGGCGCAATTTTCAGATCGGTTGGGATGGGCGGTTGACGTGGATGGTCAGGGGTTTGAGCGCGATCAGTATGATGCGCTGAACCCGCTTTATGTGATCTGGCAACAACCCGATGGCAGCCATGGCGGATCAATGCGGTTTCTACCCACAACGGGGCGCTGCATGGTGAACGAGCATTTTGCGCATCTGAACGGGGGGCAGCCTGTCCGCAGCCCCGCAATCTGGGAATGCACCCGATTCTGTCTGGCGCCGGGGGCCGGGCCGCATGTGGCCGCGGCTTTGATGCTGGCCGGGGGGGAGCTGTTGGAACGGCAGGGTCTGGCGCATTTTGTCGGTGTCTTTGATGCCAATATGGAACGGATCTATCGGCGCATCGGCTCTTGTCCGCAAGTGCTGGGCAGCGCGGGTGAGGGGCGGTTGAAGGTCAGTCTGGGCTTGTGGTCTCTGACGGTGCAGGACCGGGCGCGGGTGGCGCGGCGTGCGGGAATTTCGGCGGCTTTGTCGGCGCTTTGGTATCGACGCGCCTTTGGTGATGCGGACCACGCGCTCTCGGCGTGATCGTAGGCACTGGCCTCCGCCGCAGACCGGCTGTAGGGTCGCGCCATGACTCTGTCCGTTGTTACGTTTTCGCCCGATCAGGCAGATGCCTATGACCGTATTTCCGCGGCGCTGCGTGGCGTTGGCGTGGATCTTGATGAGGCCACACTGACCCCCGCGGTTGAGGGGGCCTCTCGCGTGTTGGCCGTGATCGGCAAGGCGGGATCAGGCAAGACATTGTTGCTGGCCGAACTGACCCGCGCGCTGGAGGCGGCAGGCGTTGATCTGGTTTCGGGCGATTATGAGGGCAAGCGGCGCAAGGACCGTCGCACGCTGGCCATCCTTGCGCCGACGAACAAGGCGGCCTCGGTTCTGCGCAACCGCGGCGTGCCTGCCACGACGATCCACCGCATCATTTATACGCCGGTCTATGACCCGGAATATGAACGCGTTGCCGAATGGTTGGCCGGCACGGGCGAGCGTCCCGAAATAGAAGGCTTGACCGATCTGGCGCTGGACCGCGCGCTGGCGTTCTACCAGATCCATAAATCGATCCCCGGTGCGCTGGCGGCTGCGGGGCTGCGGGGGTCTGATTTCATCACCGGCTGGAAGCGGCGCGAAGAGCCGCTGGATATCGGCTTTGTCGATGAATCCTCGATGCTGGATGAAAAGCAGTTTACCGATCTCAAGGATATTTTCCCCACGCTGATCCTGTTTGGTGATCCCGCACAGCTGGCCCCCATCAACCAGTCCGGCGGGATGGTGTTTGACACGCTGCCCGCCCCCGCCCGGCTGGAGCTTAGCCGTATCCACCGGCAGGAGGCGGATAACCCGATCCTTGATCTGGCCCATGCGCTGGCCGATCCCGCCCTGACATTCGAGGATTTCGAGCGGATGGTCGAACAGGCTGCAGCAAAGGATGAGCGGGTGATATGGGCCCAGCGGGTTGAGGTGGACCTGATGGCGCGCAGCCCCGTTCTGGTCTGGCGCAACGCCACCCGCATCCGGCTGATCCATGCGTTCCGCGCGGTGCATGGCGCGCCGGACGATGCGCTGCTGGAGGGCGAGCCGCTGATCTGTGACGGGTTGGAGCTGCCGCTGAAACACCGCAAGAAGCGGCTGGATCTGGAGGCGCGCGGCCTTATCAAGGGCGCACAGGTCGTCTATTTGGGGGCAGGGCGCAAGCCGGGGTTTTCGCGTTTGCATGTCATCGGGGCCGAAGATCCGCAGGTCAATGCCGCCTCGATCGTCAAGATCGAGAAACCGGATGAGGAAGAGCCGTTCATCCCCTACGCCGCCAAGATGGGCGCGACCTTTCTGCATGGCGCGGCGGTAACGATCCACAAGGCGCAGGGCAGCCAATGGGAAAACGTGCAGGTCTTTGCGCCTGATCTTTATGCAGCAGCGCGGATGGGCCGGTCCGAGGCGGGCCAACCGCTATGGAAGCGGCTGGCCTATGTGGCGATCACCCGCGCGCAGGAACGGCTGTACTGGATTGTGCGCAACAGGCTGTCAAAACCATCAGGCCCGCTCAGGGTGGATGATCTGCGCGCCCTGTCCGCCCCCGCCCTGAGCCTTGAGATGCAGCAGGAGGGCGAGATATGAAATCAATCATCATCACCGGGGCAAGCGCCGGGATCGGGGCCGCCTGCGCGCGCGCGTTTCTGGATGCGGGCTGGCGCGTCGGGTTGATCGCCCGGCGGCGTGATGCGCTGGATGCGGTCGCGCAGCGGCATGCCGCGGCCGTTGTCCTGCCCTGTGATGTCACTGATCCGAGCGCGGTCAAGGCGAGCTTTGACAGCTTTGCAGCGCAGGCCGGGCGGGTGGATGTCCTGTTCAACAACGCAGGCAGCTTTGGCCAAGCCGCGCTGATCGACGATCTGGATGTGGATGACTGGCGGCAGGTTGTCGATGTCAACCTGCATGGCATGTTCCTGTGCGCACGCGCCGCGTTTCATCTGATGCGCACACAGCAGCCCCAAGGCGGGCGCATCATCAATAACGGTTCGATCAGCGCGCATGCGCCGCGCCCGATGTCGGTGGCCTATACCACAACCAAACACGCCATCACCGGGCTGACCAAAAGCCTCAGCCTTGATGGGCGTGCCTTTGATATCGCTTGTGGCCAGATCGACATCGGCAATGCGCGCACCGCATTGCTGGAGGGGATTATCGCCGCCAGTCTGGGCGATGCGCCGCCGACAATGGATGTGGCCGATGTGGCCCGCGCCGTTTTGCAGATGGCCGATCTGGGGCCAGAGGCAAATGTCCAGTTCATGACGCTGATGGCAACCAAGATGCCCTTTGTCGGGCGCGGCTGACGCTTGGGAACAGGCACTGCCCCCTGCTTCTTCTTGCTTTAAATATCCAAAAACCCACGCTGGCCAGATGCGGCGCCGGTGCCGGTCAGCCTTGCCGCAGCACCACGCGGAAAAAGGCCGATGCAGCCCAGCCGCCCAAAACGGCCAGCACCAGTGACAGCAGCCCGTAGACCACGGGTTGACCATGGGCAAGGCTGTACAAAAACCGCTCCAGCCCAACTTTGCGGACATCAATGACGGTCTCGTATTGCGTCACAACCTGCTTGTCGCGCAGCAGGAAAATGCGGGTGCGGTAATCGCCCTCGGTCAGGTTCGCGGGCAGGCGGATAGAGGTGCGGAACAGCGTCTGCTCCTGCACCTCGACATCGTTTTCCAAGGCACTGTAGAGGGCGTCCTGCGTCCTTATCCGGATCAGCGCGTCAGAAAAATTCTGGGCATCCGCGATGGTTTCGGGCGCGCCCACGGCGCGGATGGCCAGCGGGACGGAAATTCGGTGGCGCAGGTCTTCGGTCTGCGACAGCACCGCGTTCAAGGGGCCGGTGGCGGCGACCGCGTAAAAGGACGGGGCGCGGTCTATGGCCACCGCCTCGGTATTGATCCAGATGCCCATCCTCTTTTCCTTGCGCCAGACGGTCAGCGGTCTGGACGGGCCAGCGATGGTGACGATGACATCCAGATCGCCCTCCGGGATGGTGGTTTCGCGCTTGATCGCGCCGAATATCAGGATGTCAGAGCCTTCGAAATTCGTGGTGATTGAAATGCTGCTCTGGCTCAGGCCCATCACCACCTCTTCGGCCAGGGCCGGGCGGCTGGCCGGGGTCAGCAGGGCAATCAGCAGGCACAGGCAGGCGGTTATGCGGATCATCACAGGCCCCCCGCCGCACTGATGGAATAAAGCTCGGATGGCATCAGCAACAGGTCCAGCGCCAGTTTGCCGCAAACCGCCAGCACCAGCAGCGCCAGCAGGATGCGCAACTGCTCGGCCCGCAGTTTGACCCCGATTCCCGCGCCGATCTGCGCCCCGATCACACCGCCCAGCAGCAGCAGCACCGCCAGCACAACATCCACCGTCTGGTTCGTAATCGCATGCAACATGGTGGTAAAGGCGGTGACAAAGATGATCTGGAACAGCGAGGTGCCGATCACCACCTTGGTGGGCATTCCCAGCAGATAGATCATCGCCGGCACCATGATGAAACCACCGCCGACCCCCATGATCGCGGTGAGAATCCCGACGCCGATCCCGATGAGGATGGGTGGCACCACCGAGATATAAAGCCCAGAGGTGCGGAACCGCATCTTGAAGGGTAGCACATGTACCCAGTTGCGCTGTCGGCGTTTGACGGTGGCCGCGGTTCCCCCGGCGCGGCGGGCTTTGCGCGCGCGCCGGATCGCCGTCAGGCTTTCGACAAACATCAGCGATCCGATGATGCCCAGAAACACCACATAAAACAGCGTGACCAGCAGATCGACCTGACCCTGCGCCTTGAGGTAATTGAAAATCAGGATGCCGAGTCCGGCCCCCAACATGCCGCCCGCCAGCAATACCCCCCCCATCCTGAGATCCACCGTCTTGCGCCGCAAATGGGCCAGCACGCCGGAAAAGGATGATGCGACAATCTGGTTGGTTCCGGTGGCCACAGCCACGGCTGGGGGGATGCCGATAAAGAACAAAAGCGGCGTCATCAAAAAGCCGCCACCCACGCCAAACATGCCCGACAACACGCCCACGATCCCGCCAAGCCCCAGCAGCAGGTAGGCGTTGACAGAGACTTCGGCGATGGGAAGGTAGATTTGCATGACTATCGATAACGCGCTGTGGCTTGCAAAGGCAAGCGACGCGGGGTGATTTCCTGCTCAGGCCTGAAGCCGCAGCCAAAACTGGACTTATCGGGCGTGATCACCGCTCTTTGACATAGGGTTGGCCGCCTGCCCTTGGGGGCACGGCCTTGCCGATGAAGCCTGCCAGAATCACCACCGTCAGAATATAGGGCAAGGCGTCCATCGCTTGGGAGGGCAGAGTGATGATGCCCAGATCAAGGTTCTGGTTGCGCAGCGCCACCGCTTGCAGGAAGCCGAACAGCAGCGTGGCGTAAAGCGCGTGCCATGGTCGCCACTTGGCAAAGATCAGCGCGGCCAGCGCGATATAGCCGCGCCCGGCGGTCATATCCTGCACAAAGCCCGCCTGTAGCGCCGTAGCCAGATGCGCGCCCGCGATTCCGCATAGCACACCGCAGATGATCACAGCCGCAAAGCGCAGGCGCACCACCGAAATGCCGGCAGTATCCACCGCTTCGGGGTTTTCGCCCACTGCGCGCAGCCGCAGGCCAAAGCGGGTGCGATAGAGCACCCACCATGTCAGCGGCACGCAGGCAAAGGCGATATAGACAAGGATCGAATGGCCCGAGATCAACTCGTAATAGATCGGCCCCAGAACGGGCACATCGCGCAGCGCCTCGGCCCCCGGCAGGGTCAGGGGGGTGAACCGCCCGCCAGTCAGCAGCGCAGGGGTGCGCCCGCCTTGCTGGAACCATGTCTGCGCGATCAGAACGGTCAGCCCCGCCGCCAGAAAGTTGATCGCCACGCCCGATATCAACTGGTTGCCGCGAAAGGTGATCGCGGCCAGACCATGCAGCAATGACAGCATGACCGAGGCTGCGATCCCCGCCGCCAGCCCCACCCAGACCGCGCCTGTCACGGCGGCAATCGCGGCCGAGAAAAAGGCAGCCGCCAGCATCTTGCCTTCCAGCCCGATGTCGAAAATGCCAGCGCGTTCGCTGAACAGCCCCGCCAGACAGGCCAGCAGCAGCGGCGTTGCCAGCCGCACGGATGAATCCAGCACTTGCAACACGGTCATCAGGTCCATCAGGCGCGCCTCCGCCGGATGACCATGAACATCCGCTCCAGCGGGATGCGCACCATGTTGTCCAGCGCGCCGGTGAACAGGATCACCAGCGCCTGAATGACGATGATCAATTCGCGCGGAATCGATGTCCACAGCGCCAGTTCCGCGCCGCCCTGATACAGAAACCCGAACAGGATCGCGGCCAGAAACACGCCAAACGGATGGCTGCGCCCCATCAGCGCCACGGCGATGCCGATGAAACCTGCGCCCTCGGTCGCGTTCAGAACCAGCCTTTCGGCCTCGCCCATCACATTGTTGATCGCCATCATCCCTGCCAATGCGCCCGAAATCATCATCGTGATCACGGTCATTCTGGTCGGGTTGATCCCGGCATAGAGGGCGGCAGGCTCGGAATGGCCAAAGGCGCGGATCTCATAGCCCAGCCGCGTGCGCCAGATCAGCACCCAGACCAGCACGCAGGCCAGCACGGCCACCAGAAATGTCACATTGGCCGGGGCTGCGCGGGAAAAACTGATCCCCAGCGGCAGCAGGATGTCATGCAGGCTGGGCAGGTTCGTCGCCTCGGGAAAGCGCGCGGTTGTCGGGTCCATCGCGCCGCGTGGTTTCAGCGCGCCCACCAGCAGATAGTTCAGGAACGCGGCGGCGATAAAGTTGAACATGATCGTGGTGATCACGATATGGCTGCCGCGTTTGGCCTGCAGGATCGCGGGCAAGAACGCCCAAGCCGCCCCAAAGAGTGCCGCACCAATACTGGCCGCGATCAGCGCCAGCGACCAATGCGGCCAAGGCAGATACAGGCACACCAGCGCCACGCCAAGCCCCCCCAGCATCGCCTGCCCCTCGCCGCCGATATTGAACAGCCGCGCATGAAAGGCCACGGCCACGGCCAGCCCGGTGAACATGAAATTCGTGGCATAATAAAGCGTATAGCCCCAGCCATAGGTTGACCCCAGCGCGCCCTTGACCATCAGGTTCAGCGCGTTGAACGGGTCTTCGCCGATGGCCAAGATGACAAGGCCGGAAATGATTGCGGCCAGCAACAGTGAGATCAGCGGGATCAGGATCACATCGGCCCAGCGTGGCATCCGCTCCATCAGGCGGCCTTTCCGCTGGTGACACCCGCCATCATCAGGCCCAGTTCCTGCGCGGTTGCTGACTCGGCGGGGCATTCGCCCATGATGCGGCCATCAAAGATCACCGCGATACGGTCCGACAGGGCCAAAATCTCGTCCAGTTCCACACTGACCAGCAAGATCGCCTTGCCCGCGTCCCGCAGGGCGATGATCTGCTGATGGATAAACTCGATCGCGCCGATATCAACGCCGCGTGTCGGCTGGCCGATCAGCAACAGATCGGGGCCGCGTTCAATCTCGCGGGCCAGAACCACCTTTTGCTGGTTGCCGCCGGAAAAATTCTTGGCCGCAAGGCGCGGATCGGGCGGGCGCACATCGAACCGTTGCATCTGTGCTGCGGCATGATCCAGAATGGCGGCGTTGCGCATCAAGGGGCCGCGCCGGATGGCCGGATCATGATGATAGCCGAACACGCTGTTCTCCCACGCGGCATAATCCATGATCAGCCCCTTGCGCTGCCGGTCTTCGGGGACATGCGCGATCCCTGCGGCACGCCGGCTTTGCCCGTCGGCACGGGGGCCGGACAGGTCAATCGGCTGGCCCTTGATCCGCACGGTGCCGCGGGCAGGCATCATGCCGCCCAGGACCTCAAGCAGTTCGGATTGTCCGTTCCCCGCCACACCGGCCAGCCCCAGCACCTCGCCCGCGCGCAGGGTCAAGGACACATCGCGCAGCCGCTGAACGCCCGCGCTATCCGTGACGTTCAGGCCCTCAACCTCCAACACAGGCGCGCCGGGGGTGGCAGGGGTTTTGTTCACGCGCAGCAGCACCTTGCGGCCCACCATCAGTTCTGCCAGCTGCGCGGGGCTGGTGTCAGCCGTCTTGACCGTGGCGGTCATCTCGCCGCGCCGCATGACGCTGACGGTATCGGTGATCTCCATGATCTCGCGCAGCTTATGGGTGATCAGGATGATGGTTTTGCCCTCATCGCGCAGATTGCGCAGGATGCGGAACAGATGGTCAGCCTCGGGCGGGGTCAACACGCCGGTGGGTTCGTCCAGAATCAGGATATCGGCCTGACGATACAGCGCCTTGAGGATCTCAACGCGCTGCTGCATGCCAACGCCGATATCCTCGATCACCGCATCGGGATTGACGTTCAACTCATATTCTTCGGCCAGCGATTTCAACGCGCGCCGCGCCTTGGCCAGACTGGGGCGCAAAAGCCTGCCATCCTCGGCCCCGAGGATGATGTTTTCCAGCACGGTGAAATTTTCTACCAGCTTGAAATGCTGAAACACCATGCCGATCCCTGCGGCAATGGCGGCTTGGCTGTCAGGGATCGGGGTGGGGCGACCGCCGATCAGCACCTCACCGGCATCGGCCTTGTAGAAACCGTAAAGGATCGACATCAGCGTGGATTTGCCCGCGCCATTCTCGCCGATGATGCCGTGGATCGTGCCGGGCATCACGCGCATGGTGATGTCCTTGTTGGCCTGTACCGGGCCAAACGCCTTGCAGATGCCGCGCAATTCAATGGCGGGCGGCTGTGCGTCTGTTGGTGCTGCGGGCGCAGCAGTCTCCTGCCGCGCCGCGTCTGTCTTGTCCGCGACCATCCTTAGAAGGTCAGAACCGGGCAACTGTCATCTGATGAATAATCATGCACGGTAATCTCGCCCGCGATGATCTGGTCGCGTGCCGCATCAACGGCCTCTTTCATCGCGGCGGTGACCAGATCGGCGTTGTTCTCATCCAGCGCATAGCCAACGCCCTCGGCGGCCAGATCCAGAACCTCGGGGCTGGTGTCCAGATCAACGCCCGCCATCATCACGTTATAGACCGCCACATCAACGCGTTTCAGCATCGAGGTCAGCACCTTGCCGGGGTGCAGGTGGTTTTGGTTACTATCCACCCCGATGGACAAAATGCCTTCATCCGCCGCAGTTTGCAGCACGCCCACGCCAGTGCCGCCCGCCGCGGCATAGATCACATCCGCCCCCTGTCCGATCTGCGACAGGGTCAGTTCCGAGCCTTTGACCGGATCATTCCATGCGGACGGTGTTGTGCCGGTCATATTGGCGATGATGGTGATATCCTCGCTCACCGCTTTGACGCCCTGCGCGTAGCCGCAGGCGAATTTGCGGATCAGCGGCACATCCATGCCGCCGATAAAGCCAACCGTGCCGGATTGCGAGGCCATGGCGGCCATCATCCCCACCAGATAGGAGCCTTCATGTTCGGTAAACCCGATCACCTTGACATTGGGCGCATCGACATAGCCGTCGATGGTCACGAATTTGGTATCGGGATAATCCGGGGCCACCTGTGCGATCGGGTCGCTCATGGCAAAACCGGTGGTCACAATCGGGTTTGCGCCCGCTTCGGCAAAGCGGCGCAGCGCCTGTTCGCGCTGCGCTTCCGATTGCATGACCGTTTCCAGATAGCTGCCGCCCGTTTCTTCGGCCCAGCGCTGCGCGCCGGCAAAGGCGGCCTCGTTGAAGCTTTTGTCGAATTTGCCGCCAAGATCGAAAATCAGGGCAGGTTCGGCCCATGCGGCACCTGCGCTGATCGCGGTTGCGGCTGCAGCGCCAAGGAACTTCTGCATCAGGGTCATGGTTGTCTCCCAGCTGTTGGCGGCGGGGGCGGATGAAATCGCACCCCGTTAAATGGTTGGATCAGGTTGATCTGGCTTAGGTTAGGCCGCAGCGCGCGGTAGGGGTCAACAGGAAACTGCGCCTTGGCGCGGCGCGGGGCGGAGATTGCTGCCGCGTTGCTGCACCTGACGTCAGGTCAGCTTACGTTGCAGGATCAATGCATCTGCCGCCCCGCCACTCGCGCGGGCGTAATAGGCGCGGCGCTGGCCGATTTGCCCGTATCCGGCGGCCTGATAGAGCGCGCGCGCCGGCAGATTATCCGCCGCCACCTCCAGAAACCCATGCGCCGCGCCGCGCTGTTGGGCGGCGCGGTGAAACTGGTCCAGCAGGGCGCGGGCCAGCCCTTGGCGCCGATGATCGGGATGGGTGGCGATCGTGAGGATCTCGGCCTCATCCGCGATGATCCGCGCCAGAAGAAAGGCGCGGGCATCACCAAGGGCCAGCACATGCGGGCTGTCTGTCAGGGATTGGAACTCGGCCAAACTCCATGCGCGATCAAGGCTATAGGCGGCGGCATGGGTGTGCGCCATCGTGGCAGGATCGGGCGCGTTTGCGGGGGGTGGTGCGGCGCTATCGTCAATCCGCGTCATCGGGCAACATCACGGGGGCCGTGTCGCGCGCAGGCGCGGCATCTGCGGGGCGGATATATAGCGGCGCGGGGGCGTGCATCACATCGCCCGCAAGCAGCTTGGCCCGCGCCACATGCGCCATGGTGATGGTCAGATCACCCGGCGGCGGGGGCAGGGCCAGCGGGCGGCCCATATCATGCGCCGCCTCCATGCTGACCAGCGCCGGGGCTTGCCCGTTGGGGGCGATATACACCTTGCCTTGCGGGGCGGGCACCGCCGCCAGATGCGGCAATGTTGCACTGGCGGTTATCGCCTCGAATGTGCTGATGCCGATCGCGGGGATATCCAGTGCCAGCGCCAGACCCCGCGCGGTGGCTACGGAAATCCGGATGCCGGTAAAATTGCCCGGCCCGATCCCGACAGCAAGCGCGCGCAGGTCGCGCCAGTCCAGACCGGCACCTCGGATCAGGTCATCCAGCAATGGCACCAGGCGTTCGGCTTGGCCCCGGCCCATAGCCTCGGACGTGGCGGCAAGGATGGTTTCGCCGCGCAACAAAGCGGCGGCGCAATGCGCGCCCGATGTGTCAAAGGCCAGAATGACCGGGTCGGGGAGCGTGGTTGTCACGGTATCACCAGAGGGGCAAGGGGCCGGCGCGTCACACGGCGACAGGCCGCACCTCGGTCACTTCGGGGATATAGTGGCGCAGCAGGTTCTCGATCCCCATTTTCAGCGTCAAGGTCGAGGACGGGCAGCCCGCGCAGGCCCCTTGCATATGAAGATAGACAACGCCGCGGTCAAACCCGTGAAAGGTGATATCGCCGCCATCCTGTGCCACGGCAGGGCGCACGCGGGTATCGAGCAATTCCTTGATCTGGCCCACAACAACCGAATCCGGTCCGTCATGGTCCGCATGCCCTGATGATGCCTGTGCCCCCGCGCCCATCACAGGCTGGCCGGATTGGAAATGCTCCATGATCGCGCCAAGCAGTGCGGGTTTGATGTGGTCCCATTCGACATCTGCATGTTTGGTCACGGTAACAAAATCTGTGCCGAAAAACACGCCTGTCACACCCTCTACCGCGAATAACCGTGTCGCCAGAGGCGAGGATGCCGCCCCGTCGGCATTGGGGAAATCGGCGGTGCCCATTTCCAGCACGGTCTGACCGGGCAGAAACTTCAATGTGGCCGGGTTTGGTGTGGATTCGGTCTGAATGAACATGGCATATCTACCTTTCTGGGCTTGACCCATGATATGCGCCCCGTGCGGCGCCCTGTCAAGGTTTGGAACCATTCTAAACTGCATCCTTGTGGTCCGATGACCCCCCTTCTTCCTTGGTTTCGGGGGGCGTTTGCACCCTTTGTGTAGCGGCGGCGGCAGGCGTTGGCGGTTTTGCCGCTGCGGGCGCATCGTCCGGTTTGGGCGCATCCTTGCCTGCGGCCAGTTCCGCATCAACCGTGACACCGGCGGCCGCAAGGATCTGGACCGGATCAAGGCCGCGCCGCGCTGCGCTGTCGATCACCGCCTGTTGCAACAGTTTGCTGCGCTTGAGCAGGCGGCGAAAACGCCCCTCGTCCAGCATCAGCAGGCTTGAGGGGGCGATGGCTGTTACCTCGGTGCGGCGCGGTTTTTGCATCAGGATCGCCATCTGGCCGAACATTTCGCCGCGCCCCAGCCGCCATGTCTGGTTGGCCGTTTGCAATTCCACCGCGCCCGAGGCGATGAAATGCACGTTGCGGGCGGGAGTGTCGCGGCGGATGATCTTTTCGCCCGCATTGACATAGCGCGTCACCAAGACCCGGCTAAGCCGCTTCAACGTTGCCTCATCCAAGCCCGAGAACAGCGGGAATTGCCGCACCAGATCGGATTTCTGCACCGCAAGGTCCAGCTTGGGGCGGTCATCCGCGCGTTTGCGGCGTGCGGCGACATCCTGAATCAGCGCGATATGCAGTTCCGCCCCGACAAGCCCGTCATTGCGCATCGTATCATATTCACGTTCTTCCAGACGCAGGGCGGTGCGGCGGATGAACCGGCGCTCCAGCTCTTCGGCATAGCCGGGATATTGCAGGCGCAGACCGTCCAGCCCCTGTTCGACCAGTTCCAGCCGCCGGTCCAGCAATTCATGCAGCAGATCCGCCACCCTGCGGCCATGGATCCGGCGGATGCGCGTATCGATGAATCCGTGCAGGTCGCGCAGGATCAGCCGTTGCGACAGCAGCACCTCGAACCGGTCTGCCGTGCGCCGTCCCAGTGGGCCGGACAGGCGCAACCTGTTATGCAGACCAACCGCCAGACGAAAGCCGGAGCCGTTGCCAAGGCTGCGCTTGGCCGCGCGCTGATAGCCGGTGCGCCCTTCGCTGCGCGCCGCCTCGATCAGGCGGTCGGCATTGCTGAGGATACGATCAGACAGGCGGGACGATATCGCGCGTTCCCGAAAACGCATCAGGATCATCTCACGCTCGGCCCCGGCCAGCGCGACAAGCCCCAGCGTGATGCGGTTCTTGTCCGATATCGCCTCGCCCTCTTCGGCGTCTTTCACCACTTTATCCAGCCGTGCGGCAAAGCGCTTTGCCTCGGACCGGACGGTTTCGCGCGTCAACTCATAGCTTTCTGTGGTGGTTGCCACCTCCTCGCGGACCTTTTGCAAGGCCACGGCGATCACCTGTTTGGACAGGGCCAGATCCAGCGGCGTCAGCTTGTCCAGACCCAGCCGCCCGATCACCCAGCGCAGGGTGGTCCCTTGCACCAGCAGGGTGAACAGGGTGAATCCGGTGGCAAGGATACCGACGACGCGCTTCACCTCAACCGGAACGCGGAAGCTTTCGGTGACGGCCAGCGCCAGCGCCAAGGTGACAGCCCCGCGCAAGCCGCCCCACAGGATGGCCACGCGGTAGGGCCGTTCAATCACCGGCGAGACACGGATCAGCGATAGAAAAGGCATCACCCCGAAAAGGATGATCATCCGCGCGACAATCGCCGCAACGATCACCACGCCCACAAGCGCCAGATCCGACAGGCGCACCGCATCCAGCAGGCGCGGGATCAGCAGGGCGGCCAGAATAAAGATCAGCGCCCCGGCCCAATGCGCCAGCAGGCCCCAGACCTCGCGCAGATTGGCCCAGACGCCGGGCGGCAAACGCCCCGGCCCCAGCAGGTTCAGCGTCAGTCCGGCACTGACCGCCGCGATCACCCCTGACGCGCCAACCATCTGTTCCGCCGCCACATAGGACAGATAGGGCAGCGCCACCGAGATCGAGATCACGGCCAGATCATGCTGCGACACCATCGCCATCAGCCCCAGCGCCATGCGCGCAATGGCCCATCCCACCAGCGCGCCGCCAAAGATCAGCAGCGGAAACTGCGCCAGCGCGCCTTGCAGGGTCGGGTCGGGGACGCCCGCCATCACAAAGCTCATGAACAGGCCAAAGAGCGCAATGGCGGCCGCATCATTCAGCAGGCTTTCCCCTTCGATGATCCGCGCCAGCCGCTTGGGCGCCGAGATCGAGCGGAAGATGCTGACCACGGCGGAGGGGTCCGTGGTCGATACGATCGCCCCAATCAGCAGGCAGACCGCCAAGGGCAATGTGCTGACCCATGACAGCGCATAGCCGATCACCAGCGTGGCCACGATCACCGCCACCACGGCCAGTGTCAGAATCGGCACCCAATCGTCGATCATCCGGCGCAGATCCATCACCAGCGTGACCTGAAACAGCAATGTTGGCAAAAAGACGTACAAAAACACGTTGGAGCGGATCGGCAGGCCCAGAATCGCCTCGGCGACGGGGTTCAGCGCATCGGTCAGATCGGTGCGCAAAAAGAACGATGCCCCAGCCGCAACCATGATCCCCAGCAGCGCAAGGATCACGCTATAGGGCAGGCGCAGCCGGGTCGCCAACGGCTCTGCAATGCCGATCAGCAGGAAAAGAGAGGCAATGATCGTGGTGACAAGAATAATGTCCATAGAGGTCTGTTAGCCTCAAAAGTTTAAGGAAATGTCCAGTGTCGTGCGATGAATTGGCACGACATTGACAGTATGGCGTATCAGGCCTGTCGCGGCAAACCGATCTGCAGGATCGGCATGGCTATCTTCCGGTGCATCGATATGGACGCCGCACAATCTTGCGTTGCGGCAACATTCTGTATGAAAGAAACGGATGTGGCTGGCATGCGGGATCGTCTTTGGCATAGAACCACAGATGGAACATTGCTTTACGGAAAAAAGGGCCACCCCATGATCCGCTATATGGTCGCAGCCTGCATGGCGTTGGCACTGCTTGCACAAGATGGCAGCGCACAGGACAGCGGCGCGTGGCCGCGTGAGCGGATTGGCTATGGCCGCTTGATCACCAATGACTATCTGGCCAATGGCGATGACCGCTGGCGCAGCGGTTCGATTGCCTCCAGCCGGGTCTGGGGGCGCGGCTGGACAGGGGTTTTGCCACAACAACCCGGTGAGATCATCGAATTGCGCTTTGGCGCCGAAATTATCGCACCCCAGAACCTTGTGCGCCGCGCGCCGGGTGATCGCCCTTATGTCGGGGCGGTGTCGGCGGGGCTGCACACCCATTTTGAACGCTACGGGACCGAATTTGCCTTGGGGGCTGATCTTGTGTTTGTCGGGCCGCAGACACGGCTGGATAAGCTGCAAGGCGCGTTCCACGATTTTGTCGGTGTCAGCAAAGCATCAGAACAGACGCGGGCAGAGCAGATCGGCAATGCCGTCTTTCCCACATTCGTCGCCGAGGCCGGGCGCGAGGTGGACTTGGGCGGTGCCGCACGGCTGCGCCCGTTTCTTGAGGCGCGAGCAGGTGTTGAAACCTTGGTGCGTGCCGGGGTTGATGTGACCATCGGCGAGATGGGCCGCGGGGAGCTTTTGGTGCGTGATCCCGTCACCGGGCATCGCTACAGGACCATGCCAGAGGGGTTCCGCGGGTTTGCCTTTGTGCTGGGCGCGGATATCGCCTCGGTGTCGTCCAGTGAATTTCTGCCATCCTCGGCGGGTGTGCAGGCGCGTGATGCGCGCACAAGGCTGCGTGGCGGTGCCCATTGGCAAGGCGGGCCAGCGGCCTTGTTTTATGGCCTGACATGGCTGGGGAAGGAATTTAAGGGGCAGGACGAGGGCCAGTTTGTCGGCTCGGTCCGTATTGATCTGAATTTCTGATCCGCAGCTTGATCTGAATATGGCCGAGCTGGATAGGCCCCGCCAAGCGTGGCCTGAATGTCACCATTTTGTGGCTATGAGGTCGCATGCGAACCGGGGGATTTGCACC
>JBLRWJ010000013.1:38579-39894 GCA_047921315.1 Rhodobacterales bacterium
AAACAACTTGAGGCAGATAGAGCAGGTATGGGAACGCGCTTTGGTGGCACGTTCGTTATCTCCTGGTCACAGACGGAAGTAGACGGTCTTGAGGCCGCGCCCGTGCAGACATTGACGATCGGGGCCGCATGGTCCTGGCGCGGTGATGCCGTTCGGGTGGATGGCGCAGGGCATGTGCTACGTTTGGAACAGGCCGATGGCGAGGCGGAACTCAGAAAACGCGCGGCGCATATGGTGCGCCGTTTGGTGGGCGCTGCGGTCACGCAGACACGCGATATTGACGCGGTCAAAATCCGCACCCCGCTGGAGGAAAGCGGCTTTGTCGTCACCGATGGTGCCCAAAGCTTTGCGGTGACCGTGATCGAGGTGGGCAATGGTGCCCCGCCCTTGCTGATGTTCATGGACAAGATGCCGCCCCGCGACACTGATCTCTGGGTTGTGCATCATTCCCTGGACATCCTGCGCCTGAACGGGCCGGGTGCGGCCGGGGCAAATACAGGGGCAGGGGTGATCTGCTTTACACCGGGAACCCGGATCGCCACGCCGCATGGTCCGCGTCTGGTGGAGGATCTGCGCGAGGGGGATCTGGTGCAGACCAAGGATTGCGGCGCGCAACAGGTGCAGTGGATCGGATCGCGGCGCATGACGGGCGCGCGGCTGTTTGCGATGCCCAAGCTGCGCCCGATCCGGTTTCGGCCCGGCGCGCTGGGCGTGGAGCGTCCTGATCAGGAATTGATCGTATCGCCGGATCACCGGATGCTGCTGCAAGGGCATGCCGCCCGCGCGCTGTTCAACACCGATGAGGTGTTGGTCGCGGCGCGTGATCTGGTGAACGGGCAGACCATCGCCGTGGATATGGCGCTGAAGGAGGTGACATATGTGCATCTTTTGCTGCCCAGCCATCAGATCCTCTGGGCCAACGGGGTTGAGAGCGAAAGCTTCCATCCCGCGCAGGCCGATCTGTCCAGCCTGTCGCAGAATGACCGGATGCGGCTGCTGGCGATGTTCCCGGCATTCGACTATGACCCGCATCTTTATGGCAGCGCGGCGCGCCGCATCCTGTCCGGGTCCGAGGCGGCCATTCTGATGCATGAGGCCGCCTGAGGCCGCTGCAACAGCAAAACCGCTGCTGACCGATTGGTCCCGCTTATCCGGTTGACTCTGTGGTCAGTGGCCGTATAAGCGCGGCTTCATTGGTGTTGGTGGCCCTCGCAAGGGGTGACCTGTCAGGCGCAAGCCAAAGGACAACGCCCTTCATACCTAACGAAGGAGATCAGCCGTGACCAAACGCACGTCTGCCAAGTACAAAATTGAC
>JBLRWJ010000014.1:0-31733 GCA_047921315.1 Rhodobacterales bacterium
GCCAGCCAGCAGTTCACGCGGCCTTGGCCCTCGGTACTGGTGGTGGTGGCTTACGGGATCAGTTTCTATCTGCTGGCGCAGACGCTCGCCTTTATGCCGGTGGGCGTGGTCTATGCGCTGTGGTCCGGGCTGGGGATTGTGCTGATTGCGATTATCGGGTTTCTGGTTTTCGGGCAAAGGTTGGATCTGCCCGCCGTTCTGGGCATGAGCATGATCCTTGGCGGGATCGTGGTGATCCATCTGTTCTCGAAAGCCTCGCCGCATTAGGGGCAAGGCTTTTTGAGTATTTTCAGAACAATGAAGGCGCGATCAGCCCATCTTGCGCAGGCGTTGGATCAGGCTTGAGGTGTCCCAGCGGCCGCCGCCCATGTTCTGCACATCCTTGTAGAACTGGTCGACAAGGGCGGTAACAGGCAGGCTGGCGCCGGTCTCGTCTGCGGTGGACAGGCAAATGCCCAGATCCTTGCGCATCCAGTCCACGGCGAATCCGTGCTCGAAATGATCCTCCAGCATGGTTTTGTGCCGGTTGGTCATCTGCCAGCTTCCGGCGGCCCCTTGGGAGATCACCTCGACCACCGCCGCGCCGTCCAGCCCCGCTTTTTCCGCGAAATGCAGCGCCTCGGACAGGCCTTGGACCAGCCCGGCAATGGCGATCTGGTTGCACATCTTGGCCATTTGCCCCGCGCCGCTCTCGCCGATGCGCCGACAGATGCGGGCATAGGCGGCGATCACCGGCTCTGCCGCGTCATATTGGGCGGGCAGACCGCCGCACATCACTGAAAGCACGCCGTTTTCCGCGCCCGCCTGACCGCCCGACACCGGCGCATCGACGAAACCGATACCAAGATCCGCTGCGACGGCGCACATCTCGCGCGTGACGGCGGCGGATACTGTGGTGTGATCCACAAAGACCGCGCCGCGCGACATGCCCGCAAAGGCCCCGTCCTGCCCAAGGCATACGCTGCGCAGGTCATCATCATTGCCCACACAAGCCATGACGAAATCCGCGCCCTCGGCCGCTGCACGCGGGGTGGTGGCCATCGCGCCGCCATATTGCTTGACCCACGCCTCGGCCTTGGGGACGGTGCGGTTATAAACCGTCACCTCATGCCCTTTGGTGGCAAGGTGCCCCGCCATCGGATAGCCCATCACCCCAAGGCCCAAAAATGCCAGTTTCGTCATCAGCGTCATCCTTGTGCAATTGTCTTCGCTCTGGTTTGTGTCTAGCTAGCGGGCTGATTGCAAGGGGCTAGGGTGGATTGACGATGGTGCGTGTCTTCCAGTGGTTGCTGCGGATTACGGGCGGGATGATCCTGCTGGCGCTGGTCGCATTGCTGCTGGTCTATTGGTTCGCGAGCCGGTCCTTGCCCGATTACAACCGCACTGTGACCATTGCCGAGGGCGTGACGGGGCCGGCGGCCGCGATCGAGATTGTCCGCGACAATGCCAATGTGCCGCATATTTTTGCGAAAAGCGATGCCGATGCGTTCTATGGGCTGGGCTATGCCCATGCGCAGGACCGGTTGTGGCAGATGATCACGATGCGCCGCACTGTGCAGGGCCGCCTGTCAGAGGTGTTTGGCCAGCGCACCCTGAGCATCGATACCCTGATCCGGCGGCTGGATCTTTACCCTCTGGCGCAGCGTGCCGTGCCCGTTCAGGACGCGCGCACGGTTGCGGCACTGGAGGCTTATGCCGCGGGTGTGAACGCACGGCTGGCCGAGGTGAATGAGGGCGCGATGGGGCGCGGGGCGCCCGAACTGTTCCTGTTCAACGCCCCGATTGCGCCTTGGCAACCGGCCGATTCCATCGCGATGGTCAAGCTGATGGCGCTGCAACTGTCCGGTCATCTGGAGGCCGAGGTCAAGCGGGCGCGCACCTCGCTGGCGCTGCCGGATCCGGCGCGGTTGCGCGATATCATGCCCGATGCGCCGGGCAGTGGTGTTGCTGCCCTGCCAAGCTATGCCAGCCTGTTTGATGCGGACTTGCCGCGCTTTACCCGGAATGTGCCGATGCCGGATCATCCTTTATCTCCGTTTCATCCGCTTGATCTGGCAGGGGCGTCCAATGCCTGGGCGGCGACGGGCAGCAGGTCTGCCAATGGCGGCACGCTTCTTGCCTCGGACCCGCATCTGGGGTTCAGCGCGCCGACGATCTGGTATCTGGCGCGGCTTGAACTGTCATCGGGCGGTGTGATTGGTGGCACGATCCCCGGCATTCCGGTGGTTCTGTCCGGGCGGTCCGAAGATCTGGGCTGGGGTATTACATCGTCCTATCTGGATGATCAGGATGTGTTCATCGAACAGCTCAACCCCGACAATCCCGAAGAATACCTGACCCCCGATGGCTATAAGCGGTTTGTGCAGCGCCCCTCCATTGTCAATATCAAGGGCGCGGCCCCGATCACCCTGACGCTGCGCTGGTCTGACAACGGCCCGATCCTGCCGGGCAGTCATTACAATCTGGGGGCCGTCACACCGCAAGGGCATGTGGCCGCGTTGGGCTGGACAGCCCTGACGCCGCAGGACAGCACCATGAGCGCGGCTTTGGCCTTGATGTATGCGCGCACGGTTCAGGATGGGCTGGCGGCGGCCGAGGGGTATATCGCGCCCTCGCAGAATCTGGTTCTGGTGGATGGGGTGCAGATTGCGATGAAAACCATCGGGGCGATGCCGCGCCGTGATGCCCGCCACCAAAGCCAGGGGCGCATTCCCAGCCCCGGCTGGATCGAGACGAACCGCTGGCAAGGCACCCTGCCCTACAGCGCCAATCCTGAATTCATCAATCCGGTTGGCGGCATCCTTGGCAATACCAATAACAAGATCGTCGCGCGCCCCTTTCCCTTGCATGTCAGCCACCTGTGGGGTGACAGTCAGCGCGTGCAACGCTGGCAGCGCCTGATGCAGATGCGCGAGGTTCACACCCGCGACAGCTTTATTGAGGCGCAACTGGATACCGTCAGTGTCACGGCGCAATCGCTGCTGTCACTGATCGCCGCCGATCTGTGGTTCACCGGAGAGGCGGCCCCCGCTGGCACGCGAGAGCGGCAGCAGCAGCGCGCCCTGACCCTGCTGGCCAACTGGAACGGCGAGATGAACGAACATCTGCCCGAACCGCTGATCTATGCGGCGTGGCTGCGTGCCCTGCAAGACCGTCTGATCCGTGACGAGCTCGGCCCGATGGCGGATGCCTTCACCCATGTGGAGCCTTTGTTTATCGAGCGTGTCTTTCGTAATGTGGAGGGGGCGGGTATCTGGTGCGACGTGATCCAGAGCACGCCTGTCGAGACCTGCACCGATATGGCGCGGCTGGCGCTGAATGATGCGCTGATCTGGATCGAGGAGCGATATGGCACCCAGATCGAGGCGCTGCGCTGGGGCGATGTGCATCAGGCCACCCATGATCACCCGACATTGGGCGAGGTGCCGCTGCTGCGCTATTTCGTGAACATCCGCCAATCCACCAGCGGCGGCGATCACACGCTGCTGCGCGGGCGCACATCCGGCCAAGAGCCTGAGCCGTTCTTGAATGTACATGGCGCAGGGTATCGCGGGGTTTATGACTTTGCCGATCCGGACAGTTCGGTTTTTATCACCTCGACCGGCCAATCGGGGCATTTTCTGTCCCATCACTATGACGATCTGGGAGAGCGCTGGCGGCGGGGCGAATATATTCCGATGTCACTGGACGAGAATCTGGCGCGGGCTGCTGCCGTCGGTGTGACGGTGCTACAACCGCGCTGATCACCCCTCCTGCGGCATGTTGGCGGTTGGACGCGCGCGTTGTTTTCTCGACAGCTTGGGATTTGTGCTTTACAGCACATGGGAACAGGCAAGAGATAACGACAATAAAGAGACCTATTTCCTAGATGAATGTGCCCGTCCAGCGTCTGTCCGGCGCCGCCCGCCCTGCATGTGCGATGCAGACCACCCCCACCGCATCCGAGGCTGTCGCGCCCGACTCTGACCCTGCAAGTGCAGCGCGTCAGACCGCTGCGCAATGCACCTCACCGGCCGCCCCCGTAACGCCCGCCGACACCGCAGCACAGAGCCATGCAGCACAGAGCCATGATGGCGGGCAAACCACGCCGACCAGAACAGCCCAAGAATGGGTGCGCGTGCTGGCCCGCTACCGCGAGCCTGATCCGGCGCGCAGCGCGTTTGAACTGTCAATCAGCGTCTTGCCGTTCATTGGCATCTGGGCGCTGGCGCTTTGGGCGCTGTCTTTCAGCTATGTTCTGGCTTTTGTGCTGGGCGTGGCCAATGCAGCCTTTGTTCTGCGGCTGTTCCTGATCCAGCATGATTGCGGGCATGGCGCGTTTTTCGCCGACAAACGCATTGGTGACTGGGTGGGGCGCGTTCTGGCCGTGTTCACCATGACGCCCTATGACGTTTGGAAACGCACCCATTCCGCGCATCATTCCGCGACTGGAAACCTTGATAAGCGCGGGTTGGGTGATGTGCATACGATGACCGTGGCCGAATATCGCGCGGCCACACCTTTCCAACGCCTGATGTACCGGTTGTACCGTCATCCTGTGGTTCTGTTCGGTCTGGGGCCGGGATTTTTGTTTCTGTTGCAAAACCGCATTCCCTACGGGTTGATGTCATCTGGCTGGATCTACTGGATCAGCGCCATGGGCACCAATCTGGCCACGCTGGGCTTTCTGGTGGCGCTTTATGTCTATGCTGGTTGGGCACCGATCCTGTTGATCTTTTTGCCCAGCGTGATGGTTGCGGCCACGATCGGCATGTGGCTGTTTTATATCCAGCACCAGTTTGAAGACACTTACTGGGAGGGCGACAGCGACTGGCAGATCCATGATGCGGCGCTGCATGGTTCCTCTCATTATGATTTGCCGCCACTGGCGCGCTGGTTCACAGCAAATATCGGCATCCATCATGTGCACCACCTTTACGCACGCATCCCTTATTACAAGCTACCGCAAGTGCTTCGGGATCATACAGAACTGGCCCAGGCCCAACGCCTTGGGTTCCGCGAAAGCCTGTCTTGTGTGAAATTCCATCTTTGGGATGAGAACGCGCGGCGCCTGATCTCGTTCAAGGCGGAACGCGAATTGGCGCGCTGACCGGATGCAGCATCGCCTGCGGCGCTGTTGAATGGATATTTAAAGCAAGAAGAAACAAGGCGCGCCCATCAAACGGCGCGCTTTTTACGGCGCCGCGCCGCGCCACACAGTGGCGTGGTTGCCGGGCGGGCAAATGTCAGACAATTACCAGTCAAATGTCAGACATATGAAACCCTGCCTGTTTGCTGGCCGGCGCGGTCAGAGATCGCGGAAGCGTTTTTCTTGTCGTGCTGTCCAGTTGACGGTCAGCTCAAAGCCTGTGTCGGTCTGCATCTCGGTCTCGACAACCTCTTGCTCATGCAGCCATGCCCGCTTGCGCCCTTCGGCAAAGGACAAGCAGAGTTGCGTCTCATGGCGGGTTGCTTCCAGCTTGGTGGTCACGGCATCCAAAAGCGCGTCCAACCCTTCGCCGGTGATCGCTGAAATGGCACAGGTGTCATCCTGACGGACAACACTGGCCACAAGCGCGTCATGCGCGGCGGGGTCCAGCCGGTCGATCTTGTTCCAGACCTCGATCATGGGCGTGCTATCTTTCACGCCCAATGTGCCCAGAATATCATGCACATCACGCGCCTGCGCTGCTGTGTCGGGATGGCTGATATCACGGACATGCACGATCAGATGCGCGCCCAGCACCTCTTCCAATGTGGCGCGGAAGGCGGCAACCAGTTCGGTTGGCAGATCGCTGATAAAGCCCACTGTGTCGGACAGAATGATATCAGGCCCACCCCCCGGCAACTTGACCGAGCGCATGGTCGGGTCCAGCGTGGCAAAGAGCATATCCTTGACCAGCACCTCGGCCCCTGTCAGCCTGTTGAACAGCGTGGATTTACCCGCATTGGTATAGCCCACCAAAGCCACGACCGGATAAGGCACCTTGGCCCGCGCGGCGCGGTGCAGGCTGCGGGTTTTGACAACCTTGTCCAACTGGCGGCGCAACCGCACCAGTTGTTCGTCAATCGCGCGGCGGTCTGCCTCGATCTGGGTTTCGCCGGGGCCGCCCACAAAACCAAGCCCGCCGCGCTGGCGTTCAAGGTGGGTCCATGCCCGCACCAGACGCGTGCGCTGATAGCTGAGCGCGGCCATCTCGACTTGCAGCACACCTTCATTGGTGCGCGCCCGGTCACTGAATATTTCGAGGATCAATCCGGTCCGGTCCAGAAGCTTGACCTTCCACTCCTTTTCCAGATTGCGCTGCTGCACCGGCGTGACGGGGCCATCAACCAGCACCAGTTCCACCTCGGCATCATGCAATTTCTGCTTCAGCTCAGCGATTTTGCCCTTGCCGAACAACATGCCGGGATGTGGGCGTTGCAGGCGCACAACATCAGCCCCCACCACATCCAGATCTGGCAGTGCCGCCGCAAGCGAGACTGCCTCCTCTAGTTTATGCGCAGGAGAGCGACGATCCTGTTCGGATTTGAGTTCGGGATGCAGCACCCATGCGCGGGTGGCGACCCGGTCATGTTCCATCAATTGTTGTCTTCACCGTCATAAAGGTTGATCGGCTGCGATGGCATAATCGTCGAGATCGCATGTTTATACACCAGTTGCGATTGCCCGTCGCGCCGCAGCAGGACGCAGAAATTGTCAAACCACGTGATGACACCTTGCAGTTTGACACCATTGATCAAAAAGATCGTCACGGGAATTTTGGTTTTCCGCGTGTGGTTCAGGAATGCATCCTGAAGGTTCTGTCTGTCGGAAGCCATTTGAAAACCTTTGTTCTTGCTCTAACCGCGGATCGGTTCAATGTCCCAATATCATCACTATGCTTTGACGATGCCGAAGATTCCAGCCCAAAAATCAGCCCTTTACCGTCCTGATGCCGCGCCTGTTGCGATCAGGTCCAAACTTTGGCGGTTTCAGAAAGCGGATTCGCGCCAGATACCACTGGTCAGCAAGGCAATGAAGGCCAGAAGTTCCAATCTGCCCAGCACCATAGCGGCACAGAATGTCAGCTTGGCCGCGGCCCCAAGATCATTCAGCGCAACAGGTGTGGCCGCGGCGGCCTCGATCAGCGGGCCGGTGGTGGTAAGCCCTGCAATGGCCAGCACCATCGCATGCTCGAAACTGGCCCCCGTAGCCGCAAAGGCCAACACCAGCACCGTCAGGGAGACGGCAAAGAACATGAAGAAAATCCACGCGAAAAATGCACCATTCTTGGCGATCCGGCTGTTCCCACGGCGTGAGCGTGTCACAGCCGAAGGGTGCAGCAACCTGTCCATTTCCCGCAGGCCATGCAGATAAAGCGCCCAGACGCGCAGCAATTTGACCCCTCCCGCCGTTGTGGCCACGCCCCCGCCCATCAGCGCCAGCCCCAGCAGGATGATCCCCGATGTATCCAGGCCTGACCAGCTGCGCGCCGCCTGCCAATCGCTGCTTTCAAAGCCGGTGGTGGTCAGAAAGGACAGGATCGTGAAGAACCCGCCCCAAAGCGCGTGAAGCGGCACCCATCTGTCCGGAACCGTCTCAACCTGAAAGGTGGCAAGGTAATGGCGCAAAAACAAAAGCAGCGTCACACCAAGGATCACGGTAAGGCCAAGGCGGAACTCGGGATCATGGCGGATTCCGCGCCGGGCTGTTGTCATCGTATCAGAGCCAAAGGTCAGACGCGACAGGCCGAACAACAAGAACAGCGCGATCACAACCTCGCCCGTCAGGCCTGACGGGGCGTTTTCGACCCCGCCCACAGGTGAGATGCCGCTGGTGGCCATCACCGACATGGCGTGCATGACAGCCACCAAAGGCGGATCGCCCAACACCAGCAACAGCAACCAAAGCGCCAAGGTCAGACCCGCATAAATCGGGAGAAACTGTACCGCGACGCGGATGATGCGGATCTGCGGATCGGCCACGCCGCCTTGGGTAAAGCGTGTCTCACCCTGCCCCGGCTCGGCGGTGGCAGTCACTTCAAAGCCGCCGAGGTTCAAAGGCGCCAGAATGGCCGAGGCTGCCACCCAGATCAGAAATCCCCCCAGCCAAGCGACCAGCCCCCGCCATAAATGCAGCGTGGGGGACAATCTTGCCGGCTCAAACAGGCTGGCCCCTGTTGTTGTCATGCTGGACACCATTTCAACATAGCTGTTGAGATAGGTTGTCGTCCCCAGCGCCTCAAAGAAGGGAACCGCCAGGATCAGTGGCAACAGGGTAAAGGCCGCCATCAGCGCTGCCAGATTGCGCATCGCGCTGCGGCGGCGTGACTGCGCGGCAATGGCCACGGCGATCAGGGTGATGATGGTGAGTGTGAGAGTGCCTGAATAAAAGAACGCCCGCGCCTCGGCATGGCTGCGCAGGGCAAGCGCATGCGCTGCCGGCACATACATGGACAGCCCGGCAAGGCCGATCAGCAAGATCAGCAGCGGTTGGTCAAACAGGCGCAAACGCATCGCGGCCCCGCCTTAGAAAAAGTCGATCGAGACCTGCAACAGCCTCTCGACTTCGGGTACATCCTTGGCCAGACAGAACATGACCACGACATCGCCCTCATCGATCCGCGTGTCCGAATTTGGCTTGATCACCGTGGACCCCTTGAGCAGGCCACCCACCAGAACCCCCTCGGGAAAGTCGATATCGCGGATTTTCTTGCCCGCCATGGGCGATGTCGACAGCACCTCGGCCTCGATCATCTCTGCCTCGGCATCGCCGATGGAATAGACACCGCGCACCCGACCATGGCGGATATGGCGCAGGATGGAGGATACGGTGGTGGCGCGCGGGTTGATATAGGCATCAATGCCCAATGGCCCCATCAGCGGCACCAGCGTGGGATCATTGATCAGGGCAATCGCCATCGGGCAGCCTTCGGATTTGGCGCGCACCGCGGCCAGCATGTTGGTTTTGTCATCATCGGTCACGCACAGAACGGCGTCAGCGCGGCTGATATTCGCCTCGGCCAGCAGGGCGGAATCCAGGCCATCGCCATTCAGAACGATGGTCCGCTCCAACGCCTCGGCGGCGCGTTCGGCGGATTTGCGGTTTTTCTCGATGATCTTGGCGCGGATTTTCTGCGTGCCATCTTCCAGCGCACGCGCCACCGCAAGGCCCACATTGCCACCGCCGATAATCACGATACGTTCCTGTTTGCGGGTTGATTTGCCAAAAATCTCCAGCGTGCGGTGAATATCCTCGTTCACGGTGAACACGTAGCAGTCATCGCCAACGAAGATCTGGTCCTCCGCCTCGGGGGCGAACAGCACACCATCACGGCGCACGCCCACGACAATGGCGCGCAGGGTCGAGAACAGATCATTCAACTGCCGCAGCGGCGTGTTGATCACGGGGCAATCTTCCTCGATGGTGATGCCCATCAACTGCGCCCGTCCGCCCAAAAACACCTCGGTATCAAAGGCAGCGGGCGAATAGAGCCGTTGCAAGGCGGCGTCAGCCACCTCCCGCTCGGGGCTGATCACAACATCTATGGGCAGATGATCGCGGCGATACAGATCGGAATAGATCGCATCCAGATAGGACTGGCTGCGCAGACGCGCGATTTTGCGCGGGATGGAGAACACCGAATGCGCGACCTGACAGGTCACCATATTGACCTCGTCGGAATAGGTGGCGGCGATGATCATATCCGCATCGCGCGCGCCCGCCCTGTCCAACACATCAGGATAGCTGGCAAATCCCGCGATCCCCTGCACATCCAAGGATGATGTGGCGCGGCGCACAAGGTCTGCGTTACTATCGACAACGGTGATATCGTTGCGTTCGCCTGCAAGATGTCGGGCAATCTGCCATCCCACCTGCCCTGCACCGCAGATGATGATTTTCATGCCTGCGTTCCCTTGTTTTCAGAAGGCCTTGGATGGCAGATGCGCCCCATATCGTCAAATGAATTGTCATTCCTGCGCCAAGCTATCACATTATGCACATCGTGATTGTTCCCCGTCCTTGTCAAGGTCTACCCGATGCCCCCTTTTGCCTCAATGATGCCCCGCCCTGCCCTGTTAATGCTTGGCCTTGCCACAATTGGTCTGGCCGCCTGCGGGCCTTTGGGGATCTACCACAAACCGGGCGCACAGGTATCAACCATGAACCGGACACTCACAAATTGCGAGGTTGAGGCGCTGGGCAAAGTGCCTGTGGACCGCCGGATCGAGCGTGATCCTGTCCGCATCGTGCCCCGCCGGATCTGTGACGCCCAAGGCAATTGCACGGTTGTCTATGAACGCGTCGGCGGCGAGGTGCGCACATTTGACGCCAATGCAAACCTGCGGCAACGCGTGCTTAATCAATGCATGAGCGATGAAGGCTACCGCTTTGTCGAACTGCCTGCCTGTTCACAGGCGATTAAACGGGCAGCCCCGCCAGCGGCCACAATAATCATGCCGCAACTTGCCCCGACCTCCTGTGCGATCCGCAACAGTGATGGAAGCTGGCAGATTGTTACCCCCGGCTGATGACTGCAGGGGGAGACCGGCGATGCCGGAAGGCGCGATACGCTTAATCCATTGCGCCTTCTTCAGCCGCGTCCATCTCGTCATCGGTATGGGCCACACGGCCCCCGGCCTTGTTGGACGTCACAACACCAAGCGATTTCAGCTTCCGGTGCAGCGCGCTGCGCTCCATGCCCACAAAACTTGCCGTGCGGCTGATATTGCCCCCGAAACGGTTGATCTGGGTCAGCAGATATTCCCGCTCGAACGCCTCGCGCGCTTCGCGCAGCGGCAGCGTGGCCAGCATCCCCGACAAGACGACGCGCCCCTCCTCGGTTGTCTTTTCCTCGCTCACCGGCAGATCGCGCACTTCGATCGGGCCGTTGCCTTCGCCCAGGATAAGCACCCTTTCGATCAGGTTGCGCAACTGGCGCACATTTCCCGGCCATTCCATCGTTTGCATCAAGGCCACCGCATCCGCGCTGAGCGGGCGTTGCGGCAACCCTTGCGTGCGATGGAACAGAGCGATGAAATGCTCGGCCAGCAGGGGAATATCCTCGCGCCGGTCCGCCAGTGGCGGCACGGTGATCGGCACCACATTCAGGCGGTGATACAGCTCTTGGCGGAAGCGCCCCGCCTTGATCTCGGCCTCAAGATTGCGGTTCGACGACGAGATCACCCGCAAATCAACGCGGACCTTGTCAGCACCCCCAAGCCGGGTGAATTGCTGATCCACCAGCACCCGCAGGATCTTGGACTGGGTGCCGGCGGGCATATCCGCCACCTCGTCAAAATAGATCACGCCGCCATGCGCCTGTTCCAGCAGGCCCGGCTCTACCCCCCGCTCCGGGCCTTCGCGGCCAAACAGCACCTCTTCCATCCGGTCCGCTTCGATCGAGGCGCAGCCAACCGTCACGAAAGGCGCGCCCGAACGGTTGGAATTGGCATGGATATAGCGCGCGGCCACTTCCTTGCCCGATCCCGGCGCACCTGTCAGCATGACCCGTCCGTTGGATTTTGTGACCTTGTCCAACTGCGTGATCAGCGCACGGTAAGCATGCGACGCACCAACCATCTCGGAGGCTGTCACATCTTTGCGGCGCAACTCGTTGTTTTCACGCCGTAAGCGGCTGGTCTCCATCGCGCGCCGGATCACCACCAGCAACTGGTCAATGTTGAACGGCTTTTCGATGAAATCATAGGCCCCTTGCTTGATCGCGGCCACGGCAATTTCGATATTGCCATGCCCCGAGATAATCACCACAGGCACATCAGGGTTGTCACGCTTGACCGATTTCAGAATATCGATCCCGTCCATCCGGCTGTCTTTGAGCCAGATATCAAGGATCATTAGCGCGGGCGGCTCTGTATTGATTGCTGCCATCGCCTCATCCGAGTTTCCGGCGAGCCGGGTATCAAATCCCTCATCCTCCAGAATATCCGAAATCAATTCGCGTATGTCACGTTCGTCATCCACAATAAGAATGTCGCCCATCTATCTGCTTCTCCTGCTTTTTACTGCCTTAACCCCGTTAAAATTGCTGGGGGCGGACATCTCACTTTGTGCATCCAAAACCGGCATCAACGCCGCACTCTCGGGTGCCAGTATCAGCCGGATCACAGCCATTGCGCCGCAGTGATCCTGCCCGTCAAAACAAGGCGCATCGTCCAGTATAAGCGTGCCGCCATGTTCCTCGATGATCTTTTTAACGATCGGCAGGCCCAACCCTGTGCCCTCGCTGCGCGTGGTCACATAAGGCTCAAACAGGCGCGCGCGGTCCTCAGGCAGGCCGATCCCGTTATCCATAATCCGGATCTCAGCCTGGTTTACGCCCTGCGTCGTGCTGATCCTGATCTGCGGCGCATAGCCGTCAGGTGCGCCTTTTTTCCGTAATGTTTCAATGGCCTCACCGGCATTCTTGATCAGGTTGGTCAAGGCTTGATGGATCATGGTTGCATCCACTTCAGCGGCAAGCGGATCATCAACCAGATCGGTGATGATCTGCACATCCGGCTGACCTGCCTGTTGCAGCAACACCGCGTCACGGATCAAAGCGGTGATGCTTTCTGTTCTGCGCACGGGTTCCGGCATCCGGGCAAATTTGGAAAACTCATCAACTATGCGCCGCAAGTCATTGGTTTGCCGCACAATAACATCTGTTAACTGTTCCAGATCCGCGCCTGTCGTATCATCCAGATGTTTGCGGAACTTGCGTTTGATCCGTTCTGCGGACAGTTGAATCGGCGTCAGCGGGTTTTTGATCTCATGCGCGATGCGCCGCGCCACATCCCCCCATGCTGCCATACGCTGCGCCGCGACCAGATCGGATACATCGTCAAAGGCCACCACATAGCCTTCCAGATGCCCGTCTTCGCCCCGCCGCGTCGACATGCGCACCAGCAGGTTCTCCAACCGTCCGGCGCGGCTGACTTTGATCTCCTCCTGTGCGGTTTCCACCTGCGCTTGCTGGACGCGGTCAAACAGCGCGCCAAATTCGGGCACCGCAACAGCAAGCGACACCGATTGCCGGTCTTCTTGCCAATCCAGCAGCCGTTCGGCGGAGCGGTTGACAAATGTCACCCGCCCTTGCGCATCAACCCCCACCACACCGGAGGTGACAGAGCTGAGCACGGAATCAAACAGCCTGCGCCGCCGTTCAATCTGACGGGTATTGTCCAGCAGCGTGTCGCGCTGGCCCTTCAACTGCCGCGTCATCTGGTTGAAATAGCGCCCCAGCATAGCGATTTCGTCATCGCCAGCCTCATCCGGCACCTGCACATCCAGATCACCCGCGCCAACCCGTTGTGCTGCCCCTGTCAGCCGCCCGACAGGCCGCGACAACCGCTCTGCAAACCACAGGCCCAGCCAGACAGCCGCCAATATCAGCAGCAAGGCAAAGCCCAGATAGACCAGACCGAATTCAAACAGGACGCGGCCCCGTTCATTTTCAAGCTGTTGATAAAAGCGCGCGGTTTCCTTTGTATCGTCCAACAGGTTCAGCAAATCACCGTCCACAGCGCGGCTGACATAGAGGTAGCGGTCCACGAACTCGTCCAGCCGCACCAGCGCGCGAAATTCGTTATTGTCCCAATCCTCGATGATCTGCACCCCGCCCTCACGCGCGGCTGACAGCACATCAGGGGCGGGTAGCTCGAAATCAAACAGATAGGACCGCTCGCCCCGCGCGCGGATATCGCCTGTGCCGTCAATCACATAGGCCTCGCGCAGGCCCCGCTGGATCTGGTTCTGCCCCTGCGCCAGAACGCGGCGCACATCGCCATCGCCCATAAAGAAGGTGTTGCGCCTTGTGCTGTCCAGAAACGTGGCCAGCGCAATGGCGTCTTCGGTCAGATCGCGGCGGTGTTCCTCCTCATAGGCTTCTGCGGCAGCAAGCGAGCTGCCAACCACCTGCCGCACACGGTCAGAAAACCACCCCTCCAGACCGATATTGATGGTCAACCCCGCAAAAATGGCAACCGACACTGTCGGGATCAGGGCAAGGGCGGCAAACACGCCGGTCAGGCGCAAATGCAGCTGTGATCCGGCGGAATTTGCCCGCCGCGCCGCAATCAATCCGGCGACCCTTTGCAACACCAAAGCCGCCACCAAAAGCACATAGACCAGATCGATCATCAAGATCACACGCAGCCCGATAGCCGATGTGCCCTGATCCAACGGCCCCATGACCAGAAAGGTGGCCGCAGCCAGCAATGGCCCCAAAACCACCAGACCCAGTGTTGCGGCATTCTGGACCTTTTTCAGACGGCGCAACTGCGCAAGCCTGTTCCAGTCGATCCGTCGCTGCGCCCGGGTGATCACCCGTTGCCCCCGTCCTGATTGATATGGCGCTGATGCGCCCAACCGCAAATTTCAAGCAGCCCGGAACCGACGCCAAACTGCCACTTATCTGTTGCGGTTTTACATCAATTTGCGGCGCCGTGTCACGCGAATATCAAGATCGGTGATCTTCTTACGCAAGGTATTGCGGTTGATCCCGAGAAGATCAGCACATTTGGCCTGATTCCCGCCTGTCGCCTCCAGCGCGATTTCCAGCAACGGGCCTTCGACTTCGCGCAGAATGCGACCATAAAGACCCGGAGGCGGCAACATATTGCCATGCAAATCAAAATAGCGCCGCAAATGGCGGTTGACCGAGGCAGACAGTTTTTCCGTGTCATTGCCACCGCCCAGCACCGGCTCCATCTCTGGCTGATTGCCCAGAACCGCCTCAACCTCGGCGCGGGTGATTTCATCGGCGCGGCTTGTCAGGACCAGACGGCGGATCGCGTTTTCCAACTGCCGCACATTGCCCGGCCAGCTATAGGCGCGCATCAGTTCCAGCGAATCGCGTGACATGCTCCGCTTGGGCGCGCCTTCCTTTTCGCTGCGAAACAGGAAATGCTCCACCAACAGGGGGATGTCATCCACGCGTTCGCGCAGCGACGGCACCTCCACGGTGGCACCACCAAGCCGGTAATACAGATCCTGCCGCATACGCCCCTGCTCCATCGCCTGGCTCAGGTTTCTTTGGCTCGTTGCCATGAACCGCGGCACATGGTCACCGGGGCTGTCCATCATGCGCACGATCCGGGCCTGACTTTCCGGATCAATATCACCGATCTCGTCAAACAGGACCGATCCGCCCTTGACCCGCGCCAACACCCGTGCGGGGCCTTCGATATCCTGCAAATCGCTGGCGGTGACCGTGACAAAAGGCAGGGTTCGGCGATCCGAAAAATCATGGATCGCGCGCGCGATCAATGACTTGCCCGTCCCACTTTCGCCGGAAATCAGCACCGGCAGATCCGTGTTCATCACACGCGCCACCAAGCGGTAGAGCGCCTGCATCGCGGGGGTGCGCCCCACCAGCGGCAAATCATCCGGCCGCTCGGCGGTATCACTGACAGGGGACGCGGGCGCGATGCGACGGCGGCTTTCCAGCGCCCTTGCGGTGCGCTTCATCAGATCAGGAAGGTCGAACGGTTTGGGCAGATAATCATAGGCCTCGGCCTCGGCGGCCTGAATCGCCGTCATGATCGTGTTTTGCGCCGAAATCACGATCACCGGCAGGCCGGGGCGGTCTTGCGCGATCTTGGGCAGCATCTCCAGCCCGTTGCCATCCGGCATCATCACATCCGAGATCACCACATCGCCTTTGCCCTCAGCCACCCAACGCATCAGCGTTGTCAGGCTTGAGGTTGCATGCACCTTGCATCCTGCGCGTGTCAGTGCCTGCGTCAGCACCGTGCGGATGGTGCGATCATCATCGGCGACCAGAACGGTTCCGTCCATCGGCGTCTACTCCCTTGCGGACTTTGTTTTGTTGGTATTGACTACTTTGGCTTTTTCCCGTGGTGCGCGCGGCAAGGACATGCGGAACACAGTGCGCCCCGGCACGGAATCAACAGAAATCCATCCGGTGTGATCGGCCATGATCTTGCTGACCAGCGCCAGACCAAGCCCTGTGCCATTCTCGCGGCCAGATACGAACGGGTCGAAAATATCACCGGCAATCTCCGGGGGCAGGCCGGGGCCATCATCGATCACCTCGATCTGAAGCGGCAAGGATTGCCCCATCCCGTCGCTGCGCCGCAACCGGAAGGAATGTTCGTAATAAGACCGCAAACGTATGGTTCCGCCATTTTTATCAGCAGCTTCCGCGGCGTTCTTGACCAGATTCAACACCACCTGCAACAGCTGGTCAGGATCCCCCCAAGCCATAGGCAAAGACGGGTCATAATCCTCGATGATCTTCATATGCGCGCCAAATCCAAGCAGCGCAGAGCGCCGCGCCCGGTCCAGCACATCATGGAGATTCACCTCGCGCCGGTCAGGCGGGCTGAGATTGCCGAATTGCTCGACCTGTTCCAGCAGCTTGACGATGCGGCGGCTTTCCTCGACGATCAGATCGGTCAACTCCATATCTTCCGGGCTCAACCCCATCGACAAAAGCTGTGCCGCCCCGGTGATCCCCGCCAAGGGGTTCTTGATCTCATGCGCCAGCATCTCGGCCATGCCGATGGCGGATTTCGCCGCGGACTTCACAGAATGGGAATGCGTCACCCGCCCGGCCAGTTCACGCGGCGATATCAGCAGGATCATATAGCCCGGCTGCCCCTGCAACGGCGAGATTTGCAAGTTGCAATGCAGCGGAACCCGCTCGCCCGTGCCGACATCGACGTCATTGACAAAAAGCGGCGTCGAGGTTTCGCGCGCCCGCTCGAACGCCTCTTGCATCGGCGCGTCCACCATCACACGGTCCCAGACAGGCTGCCCGCGCACGGATTTGACCGAGGCGTTCAGAAAAAGCTCCGCAACCGGGTTCGCATCGGCGATATTGTCATCGGGGTCCAGCAGGATCGCCGGCACTGGTAACGAGGACCACAAAGCAGCTTCGTCAATCACGCGGCATGCCTCCGATGTGACAGGACAGGGCGTTGAGTGTTGACAGATGTCTGACCCAACGCATCGGGCAGCAGGGTGAGCACCTCCTGTGCGGTTTTTGCTGTCAGAATGCGGTGGCGCATCGCGGCTTCCGTGCCAGCATGATCCATATACCAGCCAAGATGCTTGCGCGCGACACGCAGGCCCAGACCTGCATCATAAAAGGTTAGCATCGCCATGTAATGCCCTGAAACCATTTCAACAAAATCTGCCCCAACCGGAATTGCAGGCGCAGCTGTGCCATAAAGCTCATGCGCGATCTGCGCCAAAAGCCAAGGCTGCCCCTGCGTTGCGCGCCCAATCATCACGCCATCCGCCCCCGACAGGCGCAAGGCCATTGCAGCGCTTGCCCCATCGACGATATCGCCATTGGCAATGACCGGGATTGTCACCGCCTGTTTGACCTGCGCAATCGCGGACCAGTCAGCGGCACCTTTATAGAACTGGCACCGCGTGCGGCCATGAATAGTGATCATCTGCACGCCTGCCGCCTCAGCCCTGCGGGCGATATCGGCGGCATTCAGGCAATCATCATCCCAGCCCAGCCGCGTCTTGAGGGTGACCGGCACCTTGACCGCTCCCACAACCGCCTCGATCAGGCGCAGCGCATGATCCGGCGTGCGCATCAGGGCAGAGCCGGATAATCCGCCCACAACCTTCTTCGCAGGGCATCCCATGTTGATATCGATAATCTGCGCGCCGGAGGCTTCGATCATGCGCGCCGCCTCAGCCATCCAATGCGGATCATGCCCCGCGATCTGAACCGAGGTGCCCGCAACATCCGCGCCCAGCTCTGCACGGTCGCGCGCCTCGATCCGGCCTGTCACCATCTCACGGCAGGCCACCATCTCGCTGACAACCAGTCCCGCCCCGAAAGACGCCACCAGCGACCGGAAAGGCAGATCGGTGATTCCCGCCAGCGGGGCCAGCAGAACAGGTGGTGTAAGAGGACGGTTGCCGATATGCAGTGCCACGTGCCTAATCCTTGTGCATTGGTCCTTGGCTATCGCAGGCGGCTTTGTCCCACAACAATCCTGAAGGAAAGATGGCCCTTATATAGGCACAGCCAAGCCTTGCGCCTATTTTTTAAGCACTCTGACCGCCAAACTGGCACATTGCCCTTTGATCGCCTGCGTCCTATGCAGATAAAGAACGCTGACAGCAAGGCCAGAGACACTGTGACATTCCGCAGAATGACCCCATCCCCAACAGACAGGCGCGCCAAATGACGACTGCAGCCATCATCCTTGCCGCAGGTCGTGGCCAGCGTGCCGGTGGCGATCTGCCCAAGCAATGGCAGGCCTTGGCCGGACGCCGGGTGATCGACTGGACGCTGGATATATTCTGCACGGCCCCCGGGATCGACAGGGTTCTGGTTGTGCTGCATCCCGATGACCTGCCCCTGTTTACCCCCCCGAAAGGTGTGAGCGTGACAACCGGCGGCGCCACGCGGGATGCCTCGGTGCGCAACGGGCTTGAGGCGCTGGCAAGCCAACAGATCAACCCGCCCATCACCAAAGTCCTGATCCATGATGTGGCCCGCCCCTGCACCGCAGCAAAGGTGATTGCCGATGTGATCAACGCCCTTGATCATGCGCCCGCCGCAGCACCGGGTCTGGCCGTGACAGATGCGTTATGGCGCGCGGATGGCCCAAGGGTTGCGGCCATGGTTGCACGCGATGGCTTGTTTCGCGCCCAGACGCCGCAAGGTTTTCATTTTGCGCCCCTGCTTGCGGCGCATCGGGCGCATCCCGGCGGCGCGGCCGACGATGTGGAAGTGGCCCGCGCCGCCGGACTGCAGATTGTCATCACCCCCGGTCATGCCGATAATCTGAAGATCACAACGCCCGAAGATTTTGCGCGGGCCGACCGCATTTTGAAAGGACAAGGCAAATCAATGGATATCAGGCTGGGCAATGGCTACGATGTGCACCGGTTCGGACCGGGTGATCATGTGATCCTCTGCGGTGTGCGCATCCCGCACGGGCGGGGTCTGGTCGGCCATTCCGATGCCGATGTGGGGATGCATGCCGTGACAGATGCCATCTATGGCGCATTGGCGATGGGCGATATCGGGCGGCATTTCCCGCCATCCGATCCGCAATGGAAAGGGGCCGCCAGCGATATCTTTTTGCGTCATGCCACGGCATTGGTTTTGGAAAATGGGTTTCAGATCAGCAATATAGACTGCACTCTGGTCTGTGAGCACCCAAAGATCGGCCCTCATGCCGCCGCGATGCAGGCGATGATGGCAACCGTCATGGGCATCAGCCCTGCCCGTGTCTCGGTCAAGGCAACAACCAGCGAGCGGTTGGGCTTTACCGGACGCGAGGAAGGTATCGCAGCCCTTGCCACAGCCGCTCTGGTGAAACCATGACAACCGCCAGCCATCTGATCGCAACCTTCTTTTACGTCGGCCATCTGAAACCTGCCCCCGGCACATGGGGGTCTTTGGCCGCGCTGCCTGCGGCATGGTTGCTTTATGTTATTGGTGGCCTGCCGCTTTTTTGTGTCGGCATTGTGCTGTCCATCGCATTAGGATGGTGGGCTACCAAGCTGGAAACAAAAGGCAAAGATGATCATGATCCATCCGAGATTGTGATTGACGAGGTCGCGGGACAGTGGATTGCCCTGCTTCCTGTTGTGATCGGGGCAAGCCATTCAGGGGCAGGCATTCTGGACCTTTGGCCCGGCTGGCTGACCGCTTTTGTCGCCTTCCGCTTTTTTGATATCACCAAACTTGGCCCCATCGGCTGGGCTGACCGCCAGAAAGGGCCTTTGGGCGTCATGCTGGATGATGTGATCGCAGGGGTTTTCGCCGCGCTCGTCGTCGGGCTGGGGGCCTATATCTCTCATGGCGTGCTAGGGCTTTGACATGACAGATAAAATAACGTCCCTGCTGGCAGGCTATCGCGCGGCAGGATTGCGCATCACGACCGCGGAAAGCTGCACTGGCGGCATGGTGGCCGCCGCGCTGACAGATATTGCAGGCTCATCGGACGTGTTTGATCGCGGTGTTGTCACCTATTCCAACGCCGCCAAACACGACCTGCTGGGCGTTCACCCCGGCACGCTGGACCGCTACGGCGCTGTGTCAGAGCCTGTTGCACGCGAAATGGCCGAAGGCGCGCTGGCCAGATCAGCAGCCGATCTTGCCATCTCGGTCACAGGCATTGCCGGACCGGGCGGATCAGAGTTCAAACCCGAAGGGCGCGTTTGCTTTGGCTTGGCCAGAACCGGACATGAAACCCGGACTGAAACAGTGGATTTCGGGCCACAAGGCCGCGCAAAGGTGCGGGCCGCAGCACGTGATCACGCGTTATCCCTGCTCGCATCAGCCCTTGATTTACATTAACACATCAAGACAACATGCTGTTTTAGTTTAGCATTCCAACAAATTCTTCAATCGCACCCTCCCCTGCGATCACCGCCCATAGCGCATCGGCGCGCCCTGCACCCAAAAGGCTGCGCGCTTTGGCCTGCAGCTTTTGCTGCCGCTGCGCCAGCGAAATAGGGGTTATCAGATCATAGGATGCCACATGTTGCGTTCCATCGCGCAACCGAACCTGTAGCCGTGTGGCTGTTTCGGCCACATCCGCATCCGGCGTCACATACACCCGCGCACGCAGCGCCTGCACCGCAGGATCGGCACAGGTTGCATCCGCATAGCTGTCCAAAGTCGCGGTATCATGGCCCAGTATCTGCATCGCCAACACCGTGCCATAGCTGAACTTGGCCCCCAGCCCTGTCATCGGGGCAATCTGGTTGCACACCGTCATCCAGCGCGGATGTGTGGCCACATCGATCCGGTCAATCATGTCAACCTGCAGCGGCGCCAGGGTTAACCCGGCCTCAAGTGCCGCATGAAGACCATGACAACACGCATGGAATTTATGACTGATCTCTTCAAACAACCATTCTTTCCCAATGCCTTCCAAGCCATTGCTCAGGTTCTGGCCAACATGCGTCGCGCCAAAGCCCTGTGGCGATTCCAGCGCATCCGGATTGGCCACAAACCCGCGCGCCACCAGATCAGCCGCCTCCACACCATTTGCGGCTGCAAGCCCGGCATTGAAGGGTTTACCCATTGTCCCGAACTGGGATTTCAACCCCGATGCACGGGTTGCCAACAGCCCCAACACCATGGCGCATCCGGCCTGATCCAGCCCCATCAACCGCGCCGCAGCAAGGCCCGCGCCAAAAGCCCCGGCCGTGCCCGTCTGATGGAACCCGGCCTGATAGTGATCGCGCCCCAACCAGACACCAACCCGGATTGATGCCTCAACCCCGATCAACGCCGCCGCCTGAAATGCCGCCGCATCCGCCCCCCTTGCCTGTGCCACAGCCAAAGCCGCCGGTATCACCGCAACCGAAGGATGCCCGATATGCGCAAAATGCGTGTCGTCATAATCCAGAGCATGACTCGTTGCCCCGTTTGCCAGTGCTGCCGCGCGGGCAGGCACACGCCCTTTATGGCCGATCAGGCTGGCTTGCGGCGCGCCCGCCTCATCCAGAACCATCTGGCGGGTGATGTCCGAAACAGGCTCATCACGCCCGGCAACAGCCACAGCCGCCCAGTCAAGCAACGAGAGCCGCAGCATGGCCAAGGCCGATTCAGGGATAGCGTCATTCTGCTTTTTTGCAGCAAATTCAGAAAGCTGCGCGGTAATCGTCATGTTGCCTGCCTCCGACGGTTGCGGGGCAAGCATAGCGGCAAATCACGCGGCGTAAAGCTGTGCGGCCCGCCGCTCGAAGGCGCGCACGATCCGTTGCATCGCCTCGTTGAACACCACCCCGATGATCCCTTGCAAAACCGCGTTGCGAAACTCGAAATCAACAAAGAAAGTGACATTGCAGCCACCATCCCCGGCATCCTCAAAAGCCCAGTTCGACTTCATATAGCGAAACGGTCCGTCCAGATACTCGGTATCGATTTCGCGCCTGCCCGGCCAAAGGGTGACGCGGCTGCCGAATCGTTCGCGGAAGACTTTGAAACTGATCACCAGATCCGCCTCCATCACCTCAGCCCCATCCGCACGCGGGCTCACGGACCGGATGCGCGCTGCGGCACACCATGGCAGAAACTGCGGATACCGGGCGACATCGGCAACCAGATCATACATCTGCTGCGCGCTATAGGGCAAATGGCGGGTTTCGTGATGGGTCGGCATATATCAGAGCATTCCAAGCGCGATTAGAGCGTGACAGTGGGGCCTCATTTCGTAGAGTAGACGCCCAATTGCAAGGAAAACCCATGTCGCAGCGTCCTTATGTCATCGATCAGATGATTTCGGCCAAATCCATCGCCGCCCGGATCGAATCTCTCTCGCATGAGATTCAGGCGGAATTTGCACAGACTGACAAGCTTGTCGTCGTTGGCTTGCTGCGCGGTTCTTTCGTGTTTATCGCCGATCTCGTCCGCGAGCTTGACCTGCCCGTGGAGGTCGATTTCCTTGAGGCGTCATCCTATGGAGATGCAATGCAAAGCAGCCGCGAAGTCCGCATTCTCAAAGACTTGCGCGGCGCTATTGAAGGGCGCGACGTGCTTGTGGTTGAAGATATTGTCGACACGGGCCATACCCTGTTCCATGTCCGCCAACTGCTGCTCTCGCGTGATCCGCATAAACTGCGCACCATCGCCCTGCTGGATAAACCCAGCCGCCGCGAAGCCCCCATCAAGGCTGACTGGACCGGATTTGAAATTCCCGATGAATTCGTTGTCGGCTACGGGATCGATTTTGCACAGAGCAACAGAAACCTGCCCTATATCGGCAAGGTGCGCTTCACTGATCCTTGAAACCGCATTCCCCGCGCGGCTTCTTTTTGCCAGAAATATCCCGGGGCAGGCCCGCAGGGCCGGGGGCAGCGCCCCCAGCCAGGCGATGCGTTCAGACCCGCCCCAGCTTGGCCTGGCGCGCCCGGCTCAACCGGGCGAAATCCTCGCCCGCGTGATAGGATGACCGCGTCAGTGGCGTGGATGACACCATCAGGAACCCCTTGCCATAGGCGGCTTTTTCATAGGCGGCAAACTCGTCGGGATGCACGAAACGGTCCACCGCGTGATGTTTCGGCGTGGGTTGCAGATATTGCCCGATGGTCAGAAAATCGATGTCGGCGGCGCGCATGTCATCCATCACCTGCAACACGGCTTGGCGGTCCTCGCCCAAACCGACCATGATACCGGATTTGGTGAACATCGCCGGGTCAAGTTCCTTGACCCGCTGCAACAGGCGCAACGAGTGGAAATAGCGCGCGCCGGGGCGCACTTCGGGATAGAGGCCCGGCACGGTTTCAAGGTTGTGATTGAACACATCAGGCCGCGCAGCCACCACGGTTTCCAGCGCATCGGGGCCGCATTTCAGAAAATCGGGTGTCAGCACCTCGATCGTTGTGCCCTGGGCGCGGTGGCGGATGGCGCGGATGGTCTGGGCAAAATGCTCGGCCCCGCCATCTTCCAGATCGTCACGGTCCACCGAGGTGACAACCACATGGTTCAGCCCCAGTTTGGCCACCGCATCGGCCACACGTCCCGGCTCGAACACATCAAGCGTTTGCGGCTTGCCGGTGGCGATGTTGCAAAATGTGCAGCCGCGGGTACAGATCTCGCCCATGATCATCATGGTGGCGTGGCCCTGTGACCAGCATTCGCCGGCATTGGGGCATCCGGCCTCTTCGCAGACGGTGACCAGCTTGTGTTCGCGGATAATATTGCGGGTGTCTTTATACCCCTGCGATGTCGGGGCCTTGACCCGGATCCAGTCAGGTTTTTTCGGTTGAGCATTATCGGGGCGATGCGCCTTTTCAGGGTGCCGTTCGCCGGGGATCTTCAGATCGCGCATCGGTCTGCCTTTCCGGATGAAATCATATCGCCTTTCGTTTACTCCCATTCCGGCCCTGTTGGAAGGGTTGCATTGACGCAATCAGCCGCCAGATCAAACCCGGATCAAAACCGGATCAACACAGCGTCAGCAAGGCCGTTCGGCCTGATCAGATACAGTTCCGGCGCGCCTGCATCACAAGATCTTCGCCCACATCGCGCAGCATATCGGCCAGCGTGATATACCAGCCGTCATCCTGACTGGCCGCGCGCCGGACCAGCCCGATCATCCGCGCCGGTTCAGGTGATGCAAACCGCATCAAATGCATATCCGGCGCGCCGCGTTGTTCCTGAAGGGCTGCCATTTCCGGCATCAGCGTCAGCCCGAACCCCGCAGCCACCAACCGTGACAGCGTGCTCAGCGATGAGGCCCCCATATTGATCTGCGCATGTCCCCGCCCACGGCCACAGACATCCAGCGCCTGATCGGTCAGGCAATGCCCCTCTTCCAGCAGCAAAAGCTGACTGGCCCCCAGCGCCATAGGCCGCAGCGCCTCGGCGGCACCGCCCTGCCGCTGTGCCTGTCCCTGCCGCTGTGCCTGTCCTTGTGCCTGCCCCTGTGCGGCCAACCTTGCTGCAGTGCCGGCCAGCAAAAACCGATCCTCGAACAAGGGCAACTCGATCAGCCCTTCTTCACCGGATGGCAAGGCGATCACCGCCGCATCCAGACGCCCGGCGCGCAATTCGGCCAAAAGCCGCCCGGTCTTGGCCTCCTGCACCTGCACATCCAGCGAGATATCCCTTGAACGCAGCGCCTCCAGCGTGGCAGGCAGCATATAGGGGGCGATTGTGGGGATCAGCCCAAGGCGCAACTGCCCTGCCAGACCGCCGCGCCAGCGGGCGGCATCGCCCAAGGCCTGCGATGCGTCCAGCACCCTTTCGGCATGTTCCAGAATGCGCCGCCCGAAGGGTGTCAGCACCACGTCGCGCGCCTGTCGCTCGACCAGCACAGCGCCAAGGCTTTTCTCCAATTCGCGGATCTGCACAGACAGCGCGGGTTGCGAGACATGCACAACCTCGGCCGCGCGCCCGAAATTGCGTTGTTCGGCAAGGGCTTTGAAATATGTCAGTTGGCGCAGGGTGAAATGCATAAACTGATGTTATGAATGCCTGCCAGTATATACAATCCAAATTATAAGCCCTCCGGCTTGCATTGCCTGGCCCTTTTGTGATCTTGGGAGCAATCCCACTGACACCCTATTTCATTTTTGATCGCACGCCGACAACCCTTGTGCTGTCGGTCCGCATGATCTTTCTGGTGCTTGTGGCGCTTGGGCTTTTGCGTTGGGTTGCCACCCGCGACAGGTTGCGGCGCGCCCTTGCGGAAACTGTGGCTGTTGGCGCGGTTTGCGCTTTGGTGGCCTATATTGTGGGCTGGCTGGTCGGCGGGTAGGCCGCGCTCAGCCGATCATTCCGCCCGCCTGCCCCAACCCGTCATAATGCCGCCGCAACCGTTGCAGCGCGATCCGCAGCACGATCTTGCCTGACCGTGCAGACCAGCCCATCCGGCGTTCTGCGGTTTCCAACCCCTCCAGATAGCAGCAGCAGCGCAAGGCCACATCCCCCAGCCCCGGCCCCAGATCGCGCAGCGCCGCCGCGATCCGCGCCCGCGCGGCGGCAGGCCCCTGCGCCATCCCGCCGCCTGCAGGCGTGCCCGTATGCACCCCACCCGTCAGAAACCCGTCCCAGTTCTGCGTGACCTTGGGCCCCATCTGCGCCAGTTCGAAATCCTCGCGCAACCGTTCCCCGGCTGATACCAGATCATCGGAAAAAAACGGCGCGCCCGATTTGTCGCGGCGACGCGCCAGCGCCAGCAACGGCGTCTCCGCTGCACAATAGCGCATACGCTTGCGTGGTGTCGCCCCATGCGGGGCAGATCGGTCATCCTGCGCCGCCTCATGCCCGACAAATCTGGCCTGCCCTTCAGACATCCCCTGCCGCGCGCCGTTCTCCGCCTCGGCCAATAATCCGGCCAGCGCCGTGCGCCCCGGCCCGGTGATCCGGTAGCGCGAAATCCGGCCCGGCACCTCGCATGCGATCCATTCCTTCAAGGCCATCGCCTGCGCCACAGCGCTGTCCACAACAGCCGTGCGGGTTGTGCCGCCACATGCGTCCTCACGCACGACAACGGCCTTGTCCATTTCAGCGGCCACCGCCAGAACAGCCCCCTGCTCGGCCAGCCGCAACAAGACACGGCGCCCCTCGCGCTTGAGCAGTTCATTCGAGGGCGGCGCATCCTGGGCAGCATTCAGGGTGGCGGATTGCATGGTCATGGACACATCCTTTTGTTGCAGCGGTTTAGATTTCGGTCCAGCCGCAGCCCCGGCTGGCATATGGGCGGCGTGAATCTGGCTTAACTGCCGCAGCGCCTTATCCACCAGCAGATCGTCACGGCGGTTTTCCAGACGCCGGATCTGGCGCAGCAAGGTTGACGCATGGCGCCCGGACTCACGCGCCAGAACACGGATCGGCAGACCCGCCTCAGTATGCGCAAGATACAGCAGGGCCACCTGCGGCACCCAGGCTGGTGCGCGGGCAACATCGCGTAAATCCTCTGCTGCAAAAGGCGGTGTCGCGCCTTGGTCAAAGGTCATAATGGCAGCACTCCTGTCTTACTGTTCCACAGGCTATCCACAGCGTACTTTCAACCTAAGAATGCAAAACTTACCAGTTCGTTAACTGTTTACACTTTTGAACATAATTGTTTCCAAAAGTTGAATAATCGCAAAGCCTCCGCGCGCTGCTTTGCCCCGAAACGCAACAGGCGCAAACCTGTGATTGTATGGTTTGGCCGGAACCGCTGACCGGTGCTGCTGAAGGGAACCTGACCATGAGTGATATTCTGAACCGGCTTGACCGCTTGCGCAGACCCCGCCTGCTGATCCGTGCGGCGCGTATCGGGGCCGAGGATTATCGGCGCGACATCCATCTGCCGCGCTTGTTGGGCCATGGCGGCCTGCCGCGCCACATCAAGGCGCTGTCGCATCTGATGGAGATGGAAGCCGCAATGGATGCCAGCCGCCGCGCGCAAGAGGCGAATTATTCCATGATCCAGCATGTCGAGGTGATGATCGCGGTGATCGCCGAGGCCCGGATTTTACGCGCCAGCCAGCCCACTTTGTTGCGATATAAGAAACAATCAACGCCGCTGCCGAAGCATATACCGGACACGAAACCAGAACTTGCCCCGGCCATCTGACATTCCGGGCGTGCAGATTGCAACCAAGAGTAAGGCGGCGCGATGCCCGCCCTACCCCTTATTCTGTGGCGTGATTACATGAACGCGTCGGCGCTGCTGTCTTTTTTCCGGGCGACGAAAGCGGCCAGCGCCTCGGCAATCGCCGGATCAAGTGCTGGTTGCTGGTAGGTGGCCAGCATATGATCCACCCGCGCCGAAGCCAGCGCCATCGTGTCGCGCGCGCCTTCCTCATGCCAAGTCTCGAAAGGTTTGTAGTCAAACACATCCGACCGCCAGAAAGCTGATTTGAAATTCGCCTGCGTATGGGCGCAACCAAGGTAATGCCCGCTGGGGCCAACCTCGCGGATGGCATCCATGGCTTGGGCGTTTTCATCCATGGCGACACCTTCGGCAAATTTATGCAGCGCGCCCAACTGGTCCGCATCCATCACGAATTTCTCAAAGCTGGCCACCAGACCGCCTTCCAGCCATCCGCAGGCATGCAGCATGAAGTTGACACCGGATAGCAGCCCCATATTCAGGCTGTTGGCGGTTTCATAGGCGGCTTGCGCATCCGGCAGCTTTGATCCGCAGAACGATCCGGCAGAGCGGTAGGGCAACCCCATCCGCCGCGCCAGTTGGCCCGCGCCATAGGTAATATGGCTGGCCTCGGGCGTGCCAAATGTGGGCGCGCCGGAATTCATGTCGATCGAGGCGACAAAGGCACCAAAGATCACCGGCGCACCGGGGCGCACCAACTGGCTATAGGCAATGCCCGCCAGCACTTCGGCCAGCACTTGCGTCAGGGTGCCCGCCACGCTGACAGGGGCCATCGCGCCGCCGACAATAAAAGGTGAGATGATACAGGCCTGATTATTGCGGGCATAGACCTCCAGCGCCCCCATCATCACATCGTCAAATGTCATGGGAGAGTTGATATTGATCAGGCTGGTCATCACCGTGTTGTTCTGCACAAATTCGCGCCCGAACAGGATCTCGCACATACCCACCGAATCCTGTGCGCGATCGGGCTCTGTCACCGACCCCATGAAAGGCTTGTCTGACAGGGTCATATGCGCGTGCAGCATGTCCAGATGGCGCTTGTTGACCGGAACATCCGTCGGCTCGCAGACCGTGCCGCCGGAATGGTGCAACCATTTCGACATATAGCCCAGCTTCACGAATTTGCGGAAATCCTCCATCGTGGCATAGCGGCGACCGCCTTTGGCATCATGGACAAAGGGCGGGCCATAGACCGGGGCCAGCACCAGATTTTTGCCGCCAATCACCACATTGCGCGCCGGGTTGCGGGCGTGCTGGGTAAATTCACGCGGGGCGGTGGCGCATAATGTCCGGGCAAGGCCACGCGGAATACGGACACGCTCGCCCTCGATCTCGGCCCCGGCATCGCGCCACAAGGCCAGCGCGCCGGGGTTGTTGACAAAATTCACCCCGATCTCGGCCAGCACGGTTTCGGCGTTCGCCTCGATAATCTCCAGCGCTTCTTCGTTCAGCACCTCGAAATTGGGGATGTTGCGCGCGATATAGCGGGCGGTTTCGAAGGACACAGCACCGCGTGCGGCGCGCCGCGCCGCTCCGCCACCACCGCGAGCCGGTCTGCGCGTCTGAACCTCTGACATTTGTCTATCCTTCATGCCGAATGCCCTGCCACGTTGGCGGGTCTGCCAGTTGATAGCGGGTTCAACCTGTCCCTTGGGCGCAAAATCCGGCCATTGAGGGGAAAAAGCGACATATCCGCCATCGCGCACGCCCTGTGCCACAGTGCGAAGGCTTGCGCAAACCAAAGCCTTGGCCTAGGACGCGAACATGAGCCAGACATCCCATGACCGCCTTCTTATCATCGACTTTGGCAGCCAAGTGACGCAGCTGATCGCGCGCCGCCTGCGAGAGCTGAATGTTTATTGCGAAATCCATCCCTATCAGAAGGTCACAGATGCCTTTCTGACAGCGTTTGCACCCAAGGCCGTGATCCTGTCCGGCGGGCCGGACAGCGTGACACGCGAGGGATCGCCGCGCCCGCCTGCCAGTGTCTTTACGCTGGGCGTGCCGCTTCTGGGGATCTGCTATGGCCAGCAGGTGATGATGCAGATGCTGGGTGGCCATGTCGAATCAGGCCACGGCACTGCTGAATTTGGCCGCGCCTATGTCACGCCCGCGCATGACCGGATCGACCTGCTGAACGGCTGGTTCCTAGAGGAACGCGAACAGGTCTGGATGAGCCATGGCGATCACGTCAGCAAAATCGCACCGGGATTCGAGGTTTACGGCACCTCGCCCAACGCGCCCTTTGCGATCACGGCGGATCTGGCGCGAAATTTCTATGCGGTGCAATTCCACCCCGAGGTGCACCACACCCCCAACGGCAAGACGCTTTACGAGAATTTTGTCCGCAAAGCGGGCTTTACCGGTGACTGGACGATGGGCGCCTATCGTGAAGAGGCGATTCGCAAGATCCGCGAACAGGTCGGCGATAAACGCGTGATCTGCGGCTTGTCCGGTGGCGTTGATTCCTCTGTCGCGGCTGTGCTGATCCACGAGGCGATCGGCGATCAGTTGACATGCGTTTTTGTCGATCACGGTCTTTTGCGCCAGAACGAGGCCGAAGAGGTCGTGGCCATGTTCCGCGACAATTACAATATCCCGCTGATCCACGCCGATGAGGCCGAATTGTTTCTGGGTGAGCTTGATGGCGTTTCCGATCCCGAAACAAAGCGCAAGATCATCGGGCGGTTGTTCATCGATGTGTTCCAGAAATACGCCAGCGGGATCGAGGGTGCGGAATTTCTGGCCCAGGGCACGCTTTACCCCGATGTGATCGAATCTGTCTCTTTCAGTGGCGGGCCATCTGTCACGATCAAGTCGCATCATAATGTTGGCGGCTTGCCCGAAAAGATGGGCCTGAAACTGGTGGAACCGCTGCGCGAGCTGTTCAAGGACGAGGTGCGCGCGCTGGGGCGCGAATTGGGCCTGCCAGACAGCTTTATCGGCCGCCACCCCTTTCCCGGGCCGGGCCTTGCGATCCGCTGCCCCGGTGAGATTACCCGCGAAAAGCTGGAGATTTTGCGCAAGGCCGATGCGGTCTATATCGACCAGATCCGCAAACACGGCCTTTATGATGATATCTGGCAGGCTTTCGTGGCGATCCTGCCGGTGCGCACCGTGGGTGTGATGGGCGATGGGCGCACCTATGATTTTGCCTGCGCGCTGCGGGCAGTCACCTCGGTGGATGGCATGACCGCCGATTACTACCCTTTCAGCCATGAATTTCTGGGCGAAACCGCGACCCGTATCATCAACGAGGTCAAGGGCATCAACCGCGTCACCTATGATGTGACCAGCAAACCGCCCGGCACAATCGAATGGGAATGACGGGCGAATGGGAATGACGGGCGAATGGGCATGACGGGCGCGTGGGCATGACGGGCGCGTGGGCATGATCCATCTGTCCGGCAGACTGATCTGCCAGACACATGCCCAAGCGCGGCGTGTCGCCATGGCCCTGCCCGCCCATATCCGCCTGAGCAGCGCCGAAGCGGGCTGCATCGCCTTTGAGGTCAAGCAAACCCAAGACCCGCTGATCTGGGATCTTTGCGAGACATTCACGGATCGCGCCGCCTTTGACGCGCATCAGGCCCGCAGCGCCGCCAGCGGCTGGGCCGCGCAAAACGCAGGCATCCGGCGCGCCTATACCATCACCGACAACACCGGCATCACCACCAAAGACAGCGCGGCATGACCTCTCCGATCCCCGTCACCCTGCCAGCGCCGCCGCCCGTCTTGCGTGCGGCCCTCTGGATGGTGGGGGCGATCACATCGTTTTCGGCCATGGCCGTGGCCGGACGCGAGGCCGCGATTGATCTGGATACATTCGAGATCATGCTCTACCGCAGCATCGTCGGCATGATCATCGTCTTTGTGGTGCTGAGCGTGACAAGACGTTGGCATCAGGTCAGCTTTCGTCACAAACGCCTGCAGGTCATGCGCAACATTGCCCATTTCAGCGGGCAGAACCTGTGGTTCTACGCGGTCACGGTGATCCCGCTGGCGCAGGTTTTCGCGCTGGAATTCACCTCGCCCCTATGGGTTCTGGTGCTGTCGCCGCTGGTCTTGGGTGAACGCCTGACACCGATGCGGGCGCTGGCCGCCATCATGGGCTTTATCGGCATCCTGATCGTGGCGCGCCCCAGCCCCGAAAGCCTGAACCCCGGCGTGGCCGCAGCCCTGATGGCCGCGATCTGCTTTGCCTTCACCATCATGCTAACCAAGAAACTGACGCGCAGCGAAAGCACCGCCTGTATCCTGTTTTACCTGACCGTGACGCAAGTGGTCTTTGGCCTGATTACCGCCGGACATGACGGGCATATCGCGCTGCCCTCCGCCGCCAGCCTGCCTTGGGTCATGCTGATCGGCTGCGCTGGTCTATTGGCGCATTTCTGCCTGACCAATGCGCTGAGCATTGCCCCTGCCACTGTTGTTATTCCGATTGATTTCAGCCGCTTGCCTGTCATAGCTATTGCTGGAATGCTGCTGTATAACGAGGCGTTGGACATGTTCGTCTTTCTTGGTGCCTTGGTGATATTTGCGGGCAACTACCTCAATATCTGGCATGAAACGCGCCGCCCCAAGTGATCCAAGTGATCCGCAAGAAACGGGTTGCGGCGGGGTTTGCCCAAGCCTAGCACTGCGCGGATGACACAGAAATCCATCTCTCTGCGGGCCTGGGCCGAATTGCTGCTGCTGGG
>JBLRWJ010000014.1:31833-38793 GCA_047921315.1 Rhodobacterales bacterium
GGATGACACAGAAATCCATCTCTCTGCGGGCCTGGGCCGAATTGCTGCTGCTGGGCGGCAGCTGGGGCGCATCCTTTCTGTCAAACGCGATCATCCTGCGCGAGATCGGGTTTCTCAGCGTTGTTGCGTTCCGCGTCACGGGTGCGGCGCTGATCCTGTGGGCCTATGTCTGGCTGCGCGGGCTTGTCGTGCCGCGTGATCTGCGCCTGTGGGCGGCTTTTGCGGTATCGGGGGCGATGAATACGGCGCTGCCCTTTGCGCTGATCACATGGGGCCAGACGCATATCGCATCGGGGCTGGCATCAATCCTGAACTGTTCCACCGCCATTTTCGGCGTGCTGGTGGCGGCGTTGGTCTTTGCAGATGAACGTCTGACGCGGCGCAAGCTGGCGGGGATCGGCCTTGGCTTTGCAGGGGCGGTCACCGTGATCGGGCCGGATGCGATGCGCGGGCTGGACCTGACGGCATGGGCGCAACTGGCGCTGATCGGGGCGGCGATGTGCTATGCCTTTGGCAGCGCGTTCAACCGTGCGCGCCTGTCTGGTCTGGCCCCGCAGGTCGCGGCGGCAGGCATGTTGACCGCGTCAAGCTGCATCATCCTGCCCGTGGCGATCTGGGTCGAGGGGCCGCCCAGCATGGCCTATGCAGGCGTCACATGGACGGCGATGGCCTATCTGTCGGTCATCGCGACCGCGGCGGCCTATCTGCTTTATTATCGCGTGCTCGGCATGGCGGGCGCGGGGTCTGTCCTGCTGGTGACGCTGCTGGTGGCCCCTGTCGCGATCCTTCTGGGCGCGCTCATTCTGGATGAGACACTGCCCTTGCGGGCCTATGCGGGCTTTGCGCTGCTGGCCGGCGGGCTGGTGGTGATTGACGGGCGCCTCCTGAACCGGCGCCGCGCCGCCGGGGCAACAGTGCCGCCCGCGTGATCCTGCCGCCTGCTGACGCGCTGCAGCAGCAATAGAGTTTGACCCCTCCCGCCGCCGCCGCTACCACAACGGCGAGACAAGAGGGACAGGACCATGATCTATACTTCGGCAGCAGACTGGCTGGCGGCACCGCGCAAAAGGGTGCTGTTTTTTGGCATGTCGGGCTTGGGCAAAACCCATCTGGCCACGCTGCTGCGCGATCAGGGCAACTGGTTTCATTACTCGATCGATTACCGCATCGGCACGCGTTATATGGGCGAATATATCGCCGACAATGCCAAGGCCGAGGCGATGAAAGTGCCGTTCCTGCGCGATCTGCTGCTGTCGGATTCGATCTATATCGGATCGAACATCACCTTCTACAACCTGACGCCTGTGTCCTCCTATCTGGGCAAACCGGGCAATCCGGCCAAGGGCGGGCTGCCTTACGCCGATTACACCCACCGGCAGGCGCAGTTCCGGCAGGCCGAAATCCACGCCCTGCTCGATACCGCCTATTTCATCGAACGCGCTGAGGCGCTTTATGGTTATCCGCATTTTGTCTGCGATACTGGCGGGTCCATCTGTGAATGGGTTGATCCTGAAGACCCCGATGATCCGGTCCTCAAGGCGCTGTCAGAGACCACATTGATGGTCTGGATCAAGGGCGATGCCGCCCATACCGCTGAATTGATACGCCGCTTTGACAAAGCGCCCAAGCCCATGTCCTATCAGGCCGAATTTCTGGATCGTGTCTGGCACGAATATCTGCGTGAAAACAACGTGTCAGAGGATCAGGTTGATCCGGATGCCTTTATCCGCTGGACCTATGCGCAGGCGTTGGAGCATCGTCAGCCAAGATATGAAGCGATGGCGCGCAACTGGGGCGTGACCGTCACCGCCGATGAGGTCGCCGCCGTTACCTGCGCCGCCGATGTCGATAGCCTGATCGCCCGCGCCTTTGATCGCCCGTGCACTTGAGAACCCGTGCCCTTGAGCGCGGGGCGCATCCGCCCTATCTGCCCTGTTCCGACCTGACCAAGGACTGACCGCAATGCCTATCAAGATCCCTGCCACCCTGCCCGCCTTTGACGTTCTCACGCGTGAAGGTGTCATGGTCATGGATGAGGATCAGGCCGCACGTCAGGATATCCGGCCCCTGCGAATCGGCTTGCTGAACCTGATGCCCAAGAAAATCCAGACCGAGAACCAGTTTGCACGGCTGATCGGCGCCACACCTTTGCAGATCGAACTGTCACTGATCCGCATGTCAGAGCATCAGACCAAGAACACCGCCGCCGCACATATGGAAAGCTTCTATCGCCCCTTCAACGAGGTTGCGGCCACTGGCGAAAAGTTTGACGGCCTGATCATCACAGGCGCACCGATCGAGCATTTGCCCTTCGCGGATGTGACCTACTGGGATGAATTGCAGCAAGTCTTTGACTGGACCCAAAGCCATGTCCATTCCACCTTTGGCGTCTGCTGGGGCGGGATGGCGATGATGTTTCACCTTTACGGAATAGAAAAGCATATGCTGGACGCCAAGGCCTTTGGCTGTTTCCGGCATCGCAACATGGCCCCGGCATCGCCGTATCTGCGCGGGTTCTCGGATGATTGCGTCATCCCCGTAAGCCGCTGGACAGAAATGAAGCAGCCCGAGATCGACGCCGTCCCCGGTCTGGTCACGCTTTTGGCCAGTGACGATGTCGGCCCCGCGCTTGTGGAAGACCCGGCGCATCGCGCGCTCTATATTTTCAACCATTTCGAATATGACAGCGACACGTTGAAACAGGAATATGACCGCGATATCGCCAGCGGCACCCCGATCAATGTGCCGCTGAATTACTACCCCGATGACAATCCCGCGATGCCCCCTCTCAATCGCTGGAGAAGCCATGCGCATCTTCTATATGGCAACTGGATAAACCAGATTTACCAGTCAACGCCTTTCGATATGGATGCAATTGGGACCTAAAGTGATCAGTTTTGTTGTCTCTATGGCGCTTTTGGGCGGTTGCGGCGCCATTGTGGGCCAGCGCGCCGAAACCCGTGCCATCGCGGCCGAGGCTGCATACCCCCCGACAGGGCAACTGGTGTCCGTCAACGGCCGACAGGTCCATGCCCATATCGAAGGGCGCGGCCCCGATCTGGTGCTGATCCATGGCGCCTCTGGCAATACCCGTGATTTTACATTCTCATTCGTGGACAGGCTCAAGGACGATTACCGCGTGATCGTGTTTGACCGTCCCGGTCTGGGCTGGACAGACCGGATCTCGGATGATTTTGGCGGCCCGTTCAACACAGCCGCCGAAAGCCCCGTGCAACAGGCCGCGTTCCTGCAAGCCGCCGCTGACCAGTTGGATGTGACAAATCCCATCGTTCTGGGGCATTCCTATGGTGGGGCTGTGGCACTGGCATGGGGGCTGAACCGGCCCGAAGATACCGCCGCACTGGTTGTGCTGGCGGGCGCGTCCAATCCCTGGCCGGGGGGGCTGGGGGCCTTATACGGTGTCGCGGCCTCGGCGCTGGGCGGGGCGACGGTTGTGCCGCTGATCTCGGCTTTTGCGGCGACCAACACGGTGGATCAGGCCGTTGGCGGGATTTTTGCGCCGCAATCCCCACCCAGTGGTTACGCGGATTATGTTGGCGCGGGCCTGACCCTGCGCCGCGAATCATTTCGCGCCAATGCGCGGCAGGTCAACTCCCTGCGCCCGCATGTCGTGGAGATGGCGCAACGCTACCATAGGCTGCCGATGCCTGTCGAAATCGTGCATGGAACCGCCGATACATCCGTTCCGATCCATATCCATTCCGAACCATTGGCGCGTCAGATCCCCGGTGCCGTTCTGACCCGGCTGGAGGGGATCGGCCATATGCCGCATCACGCCGCCCCTGACGATGTTGCAGCCGCAATCCACCGTGCAGCCGCGCGCGCAAGATTGCGCTGACCCTGTCTTGCCGTCATAGTCAGGCAAAACAAAGGGGTAACTGTCGATGAACCTGCCTTTCAACGGTGCCATCAGCGCGTTCTTCGAACATCAGGCGCCGGAACATATCCGCAGCACCCTCCGCCGCGCCGACAAGGATGAGATCGTCAGTACGACCTATCCCTATTCCGAAGAAATGCGCAGCAAAACCTATAACAAAGAGATGGACGCGTTGCAGATCGAACTGGTCAAGCTGCAACATTGGGCCCGCGCAACAGGCTCGCGCATCGCCATGGTCTTTGAAGGGCGCGATGCGGCGGGCAAAGGCGGCACCATCAGCCGTTTCCGGCAAAACCTGAACCCGCGCGGCGCGCGGGTTGTGGCGCTGCCGAAACCCTCGGACGTGGAGGCAACGCAATGGTATTTCCAACGCTATGTGGATCACCTGCCCGCAGGCGGCGAACTCGTATTCTATGACCGCAGCTGGTATAATCGCGGTGTGGTTGAGCATGTCTTTGGCTTTTGCACCCATGACCAGCGCGAGCATTTCTTCCGGCAGGTGCCGGAATTCGAACATATGCTGGTGGATGAGGGGATACATCTGTTCAAATTCTGGCTGAACGTGGGCCGCGCCGAACAGTTGCGCCGCTTCATGGCGCGGGAGAGTGATCCGCTCAAGCAATGGAAGCTCAGCAAGATCGATGTGGACGGGCTGCACAAATGGGATGCCTATAGCGATGCAATCCGCGAAACATTGCACCGCAGCCATACCGAATATGCGCCATGGACGATCCTGAAATCCGATGACAAGAAACGCGCCCGGCTGGCCGCGATCCGGCATGTTCTGACATCGCTGGATTACACCAACAAGGACAGCCGCGCCATCGGCACCTGCGATCGCAGCATCTGTGGCGGGCCGGACCTATGGGATGCGTAAGCAGGGCTATCACCACGGCAACCTGCGCCAAGCCCTTGTCGAGGCCGCACTTGATCTGATCACCAGACAAGGCCCAACCGGTTTCACCCTGTCCGAGGCGGCAAAGCAGGCCGGCGTCACCCCCGCCGCTGTCTATCGCCATTTCGACGGGCGCGATGAGCTGATCGCCGAGGCCGCGCGTCAGGGCTATGAAATTTTTGCCGATGTGATGCAATATGCCTATGACAAGGGCCAACCTTCGGCCTTGGCCGCGTTCGAGGCCACGGGGCGCGCCTATCTGGCCTTTGCCCGCAAATATCCCGGGCATTACATCGCGATGTTTGAAAGCGGTGTCTCCGTCAATCGCACGCCGGAACTGGCCGCCGCGGCAACCCGTGCCCGCGCCGTTCTGGAAACCGCCGCCAGTGACCTAAGCCAACATATCCCGCCCGCAAACCGCCCGCCCGCCAGCATGTTTTCGGCCCATATCTGGGCAATGTCGCATGGCGTGGTGGAACTCTTTGCGCGCGGGGCACCCGGAACCGTATCGCCTTTTCCGCCCGAAGATTTGCTCGAGTCGGGTATTGGCATCTATCTGCGCGGGCTGGGCCTTATTCCGCCGGATAAATGATCCAACAGGCAAAGTTTTGTCTTCTATTTCAGCATCTCACAGCTTTGCAGCCCGGCTGTCACATTGCTGATAGACGCGCCCTGCGGCCCAATTGTAACAGTTAGGTAGCGTTGCCGCTGCAGCGCAGCATACTGAAATTGACAAGTGACAATGCAGGCAAGATATAGACATCATTACATTGACCCTGCATCGCGGAAATACCGATGCAGTTGCGATAAAGAAAACAACCCGAATACCTGAAAACAACAAGAAAACAAACGAAGGGACTCCCCCATGAAAAAGCATAACATCATCGGCGCCTCACTGGCCCTTATGGCCTTGCCGATGGCTGCTCAGGCAAACAGCTTCAGCCTCGACGCCGGCTTTGCGGCCAATATGGTTGTCGAGGCGGATGGCTTCGACCACGTTGAAAATACCGGTGAAGGCTATCTCGAAGGCTCTTACGCCGGCTTCTTCGCCGGTGTGTGGATCGGTAGCCTTTATAAAGACCCGACCGATGATTACGAGTTGGAGCTTTATCTGGGCTACGGAAATGAGCTGTCAAACGGTTTCGGCTACAGCCTGACATATACCGCCTATTACCTTGAAGACAGCTACCAGAACTATGACCTGACACTGGGCCTGGGCTATGCCATCAACGATGCGGTCGAGATCGGGGCCGAGTTTGCATATGATCCCGATAGCGAAGATCTGGATAGCAGTGTGTTTGTGTCCTATGCATTCAGCGATGCCATCAGCGCCTACGCCCTGATCGGCCAGGACATGTCCAATGACATGTACGGCGAATTGGGTGTCAGCTATGCGTTCACCGACGAAGCCGCCTTTTCGCTGCTTTACGAGAATGCAGAGAGTGCCGATGCGACAATCTCGTTCATTCTGTCCTATGATTTCAACGTGTTCGGCGGCTGAGCCCTCGGTCTGAACGAACAGTGCGGGCGGGTCCTTCGGGGCCCGCCTTTTTGATGCGCAACATCTGCCAGTCCGGCCCTTGCCCTTATGTCAAAGCCCAAAGAAAAAGGGCCACCCGAAGGCAGCCCTTTCCCAATCAGCAGAGTAATGATTAACGCTTGGAGAACTGGAAGCTCTTGCGCGCTTTGGCTTTACCGTATTTCTTTCGCTCCACCACGCGGCTGTCGCGGGTCAGGAAACCAGCAGCCTTGAGCGCGGCGCGCAGGCTGGGATCATAGAGTTGCAGCGCCTTGGAGATGCCGTGCTTGACCGCACCGGCCTGACCGGACAGACCACCACCGGCAACCGTTGCCATCACGTCGAACTGGTCGACCACACCTGCCACGCTGAACGGCTGGCGCAGAATCATCTGCAGCACCGGACGCGCGAAATACACCGGCATTTCCTTACCGTTCACGGTGACCTTGCCGGAACCCGGCTTGATCCAGACGCGGGCAACCGCATCTTTCCGCTTGCCTGTCGCATAGGCACGCCCCAGCGCGTCACGGACGGGTTCACGGGGGGCCGCGATTTCAACCGGGGCTGCGGCTGCACCAGTGGCTGCACCCAGCTCTTCCAGAGAATTGATTTGATCAGCCATCATTACACCCGCGTATTCTTGGAGTT
>JBLRWJ010000015.1:0-38468 GCA_047921315.1 Rhodobacterales bacterium
TCATTTCTGGTTGAACTCAAAGGGTGGCAAGCGCGAGAATGCCTCGCGCAGGGCCACACCCCAACCGCTGGAGATATCCTGAAAATAGGCGTCATCCGCCTCGATCCGCAGGGTGCGGCCCTGTTTCAGGCTGTCTTTTTCGTAGATATGGATATCCAGCGGCGGGCTGACGGACAGGTTCGCCTTGATCGTGCTGTCAAAGGACACCAGCAACAGTTTGACAGCCTCTTCAAAGCTCATATCGGGTTCATAGGCGCGCAGCAGGATGGGGCGGCCATATTTCGTCTCGCCGATCTGGAAAAACGGTGTGTCGGCGCTGGCTTCGATGAAATTGCCCTCGGGATAGATCAGGAACAGGCGTTGCTGGCCGTCTTTGACCTGACCGCCCAGCAACAGCGTGGCGTTGAAGGTGGCATCGGCGCGCTGCCCTGTCATGGCATGGGTCGAGATCACCTCGCGCAGGGTGCTGCCGATCAGGGTGGCGACCTGAAACATGCTGTCGGCGGCCATGATGCTGGGCGCACGGTCCTGCGGGCTTTTGGAGCGTTCGTCCAGCAGGCTGACAACGGCCTGTGTGGTGGCCAGATTGCCTGCGGCCAACAGCGTGATGCACCGGTCGCCCGCCTCTTCCCAGATGGTCATCTTGCGAAAGGTAGAGATATTATCAACGCCCGAATTGGTGCGGGTGTCAGAGATAAAGACGATACCCCGATCAAGGGTGAAACCGACACAATAGGTCATGACTTTCGGGTCCGGATGCGGCGCGTGCGCCTTATGTGGAAGATTGCTGCTGGGCTTGCCCAGACTGATGTTGCGTTTGATCAGGCTGTTGCGCAACTTGCAAGCGGACATTCATCGCCTCGGCCCCGCTGCCCATGCGGTGGCCGTTGATCGGGGACGCATCAACATAGTCCAGACCGATCGCCACGCGGACATAGCGATCATCGGGCGAGATGCCGTTGGACACGTCAAACCCCACCCAACCCAGCGGATCAAGATACACCTCGCACCACGCATGGCTGGCATCCTGTTCTGTCTGCCCGTCAATCAACAGATAACCCGAAACATAGCGCGCCGCATAGCCAAGGGCGCGCGCCACGGCGATCATGATATGGGCGTGATCCTGACAAACACCTGTTCCAGCGTCCAATGCGGCCTCGGCCGTGGTCATGGTATCGGTGCTGCCGGTGCGCCATGGCACCATCTCAAGGATTGTCGCCGATAGCCGGTGCATCCGGTCCAGATCGTTATCGGCGGCGATCTTGCGGGCCAGTGTCACCAGTTTGCGCAGGGCGGGGCCGGGGGATGTGGACGGGGTTGTGGCGGTGAACATCCAAACCGGCGCCAGCCCGTTATTGGGGCCGATCACGCCGGCGCGATCCTCGGTTTCGATCACGCCCTCGCTGCGCACTTCCACCACGGTGGCGTCACGGTCCACCAGCACCAGATCGACATGGTTGTTGAACTGATCCGCAAAAGACAGCTGTTTTGTGCCTCCCGTGATGGTCGAGGTCCAGTCGATCACCTTCTGGCCATGGCCGCTGCGCGGGGTCATGCGCAGCTGCAACAGCGCATAGTGATCCGGCGCATCATAACTGTAGGTCGTCACGTGGCTGATTTTCAATCGCATGGCATCCTACCCGTAAAACCGGAAATCCTGTTCGATCTGCTGCGCCAATACCGCTGTATCACGGATAGACGCTTTCAGAAACTCGTGCAGGCCCTGATCAAAGATTGCGGCAATCGGCTGATCAAAGCGCATACACATCGTATCGGCCATCCCGAGCGAGGGTTGGCGCGTGCCGTATTCCCCCTCCAGATGGGCCAGTTGTTCGCGTGTCTTGGCGCAACAAAACGCCATGGATCGGGGCACGCGGCGATCAAGGATCAGAAACTGGGCGATCCCCTGCGGTGTGATATCGCCGCCATGCAGCCAGCTGAACGACCGCTCTGCCGAGACCGAGCGCAGGATGTTTTCCCATTGGGCGTTATCCATGCTGGAGCCGACATAAGAGGCCGAGGGCAGCAGCACGTAATATTTCACGTCCAAGATCCGCGCCGTGTTGTCGGTGCGTTCCAGAAAGGTGCCCATGCGGCAGAAATTGTAAATCTCGTTGCGCAGCATGGTGCCATGCAGCGCGCCGCGCACCACGGCGCTGCGGGTGCGGATGGTTGACAGTACTTCGGGCAGGTTGCGTTCTGTGACGGGGCGGGCGAGGGCCGCCTTGACGGCCATCCAGCATTCGTTGACCGCCTCCCACACTTCGGAGGATAGCGCGGTGCGCACCAGCCTTGCGTTGGAACGCGCAGCATTCATCGCCGACATCACGCTGGAGGCGTTGTCAGGATCGCGCAGCAGATAGTTGATCACGTGGACCGCTTCGAAATCATCGAATTTCTCACGATAGGCGCTGCGCATTCCGGCGGTTGTGACAACCGATTCCCATTCATTTTCGGTGTCGCCCGACCGTGTCAGCGCGATGCGCCAGCCCGCCTCGACCAGACGGGCGATGTTTTCGGCACGTTCAAGATAGCGGAACATCCAGAACAGCCCGCCTGCGGTTTTTCCCAGCATCGCGTCAGTCCCCCAGAACCCAGGTGTCTTTGGTCCCGCCACCCTGTGACGAATTCACAACCAAGGAGCCCTCTTTCAGCGCCACACGCGTCAGACCACCCGGCGTGATCTGCACCTTGTTGGGTGAGACCAGCACAAAGGGGCGCAGATCAACATGGCGCGGCGCAAGCCCGCGTTTGGTCATGATCGGCACGGTGGACAGGGCCAGCGTGGGCTGTGCGATGTAATTGGCAGGCCGCGCGCGCAGCTTTTTCTCGAACCGCGCCAGTTCGCGCTTGCTGGCGGCGGGGCCAACCAGCATGCCATAGCCACCTGATCCGTGCACCTCTTTCACGACCAGTTCGGCCAGATGGTCCAGCACATATTTCAGGCTGTCGGGCTCCGAACAGCGCCATGTCGGCACGTTTTGCAAAATCGCCTTCTCGCCTGTGTAAAATTCCACAATATCAGGCATATAGCTGTAAAGCGCCTTGTCATCCGCGATGCCGGTTCCCGGCGCATTGGCCAGCGTGATGCCGCCCGCGCGGTAGACATCCATGATCCCCGGCACGCCCAGCAACGAGTTCGGGTTGAAGTTCAGCGGGTCCAGATAATCATCATCAATCCGACGATAGAGCACATCAATCGGCTTGTAGCCGCGCGTGGTGCGCATGCAGACACGGCCATTCTCGATCCGCAGATCATGGCTCTCCACCAGTTCCGCGCCCATCTGGTCGGCCAGAAAGGCATGCTCGAAATAGGCCGAATTGTGGATGCCCGGCGTCAGCACCGCCACCTCGGGCTTGTCCCCGTTAAAGGCGGGCGGCGCGCAATCCGATAGCGAGCGGCGCAGGTTCTGCGGATAGCTGGAGACCGGACGCACCTTGAGCCGCGTGAACAGTTCGGGGAACATCTGCAGCATGGTTTCGCGGTTTTCCAGCATATAGCTGACACCAGAGGGGGTGCGGGCGTTATCCTCCAGCACATAGAATTCATTATCGCCGGTGCGCACCAGATCAGTGCCCACGATATGGGTATAGACCCCGCCGGGCGGGTTCACCCCGATCATCTGTGGCAAGAACGCCTCGTTCCGCGCGATAAGGTCAACGGGCACGCGACCTGCGCGCAGGATTTCCTGACGGTGATAGATGTCATGCAGGAATGCATTGATGGCGCGCACGCGCTGCGCGATGCCATCCTCCAGCCGCGCCCATTCGCGCGCGGATATGATGCGGGGCACCACGTCAAACGGAATCAGCCGCTCATCCGCTTCTTGCTGGCCATAGACGTTGAAAGTGATGCCGATACGACGAAAAAACGCCTCGGCCTCTTCGGATTTGCGCCGCAGGTGGCGGATATCCTCGGTTTGAAACCACTCGTTATAACGCGAATAGGGCTGTCTGGCCGCACCGGCGTTGTCGAACATCTCGTCAAAGAAACGGCTTTGTTTGTCCATGGGCTCACGTTACTGGAGGAAAACGGGTTTGCAAAGAGGTCTGACACCCCCCTGTGCGCAAAGCTTGAATCGCACTATGGCACGAAAAAGATGCGTAATTTGCAGGCGGCGCGCCTGTTTTTTAGGCATATTATGTCCGGTCCGGCTGGCATAGCGTCGTCATTGTATCCCATTCGGTGCAACGCCGGGCCAGATCCGGCGGAAAAGGCTGATCAGTATAGACGCAATCAATCTGGCGCAAAGAGGCGATGCGCGCAGGGGCCGCGCGCTGCAGTTTCGAATGATCCATCACCAGACAAGTGCGCCGCGCCTGCCGGATGATCGACTGGCTGACGCTGACCTCCTGCACGTCGAAATCCAGCAGGTCGCCCTCCATATCCATGGCAGAGCAGCCGATCACCGCGATATCGACCTTGAACTGTTCGATGACGCTGGCGGTCAAGGGTCCGATCAACCCGCCATCTGACCGGCGCAGGATGCCACCCGCAAGGATGATTTCGGCCTGCGGGTTGGCGACAAGGATATTGGCCACATTCATGTTGTTGGTGACGACCATCAGATTGCGGTGATGCAGCAATTCGCGCGCGACCGCTTCGGTCGTGGTGCCGATATTCAAAAACACCGATGCGCCCTCGGGAATGTCCTGCGCACAGGCGCGCGCAATCGCGGTCTTGGCGGTGGCATTCAGGCGGCGGCGCTCGTCATAGCCGATATTGGTCACGCCGGATGGCAGGATCGCGCCGCCATGCACCCGCTCCAGCTTGCCCGCCTCGGCCAGTTCGCTCAGGTCGCGCCGGATGGTCTGCACCGTGACGCCAAACCGCTCGGCCAGCCCTTCGACGGTCACCTTGCCCTCGGTGCGGGCAATATCAAGGATGTCTGGGTGTCGGAATGTCTGGCTCATCGCTGCTCTCACTGACTGCAGGCCAAGTATTCCTGATAAACGACGCGGCGCGCAACCCATGCGATGCCCGCCGCCGGCTTTGTTTCTTCTTGCCTTCAATATCCCGGGGGGCGCCCGCAGGGCGGGGGGCAGCGCCCCCATTCTTGCGCAGGATCTTGACAGTGGCCGTGCGGCACCGTGTTGTGGCCGCTATGGAACATGCAAACCGCCCGGTCGTTGAGACCCCCGATAAGCCGATTATCCTGTCCGATGGCTGCCGCCTGTCGGCCCGCGTCTGGATGCCGGATGATGCCAGCGCCGCCCCGGTGCCTGCGATCCTTGAATTTCTGCCCTACCGCAAACGCGACGGGACAGCGGCGCGCGATGCGCTGACGCATCCGTGGATGGCTGCGCGCGGATATGCCTGCATCCGCGTCGATATGCGCGGCAATGGGGATAGTGACGGGCTGATGGAGGATGAATATACCCCGCAGGAACTGTCTGATGCGGTTGAGGTGATCCACTGGCTGGCGGTACAGCCGTGGTGCAGCGGCGCGGTGGGGATGATGGGGATCAGTTGGGGCGGTTTCAACGGCTTGCAGGTGGCGGCACTGGCCCCCGCGCCACTGAAGGCGATCATCACGCTCTGCTCTACCGTGGACCGCTATGCCGACGACATCCATTATAAGGGTGGCTGCCTGCTGAACGAGAATCTGGGCTGGGGCGCGACGATGTGGGCCTATTCCTCGCGCCCGCCCGATCCGGCCTTGCGCCCCGACTGGCGCGAGATGTGGTTGCAGCGGCTGCAGGCCGAGCCGTTCCTGCCCGCGCTCTGGCTGCAACATCAACGCCGCGATGCCTATTGGCAGCATGGCTCGGTGTGCGAGGATTTCAGCGCGATCAAGGCCGCCACGCTGGCGGTGGGCGGCTGGGGTGACAGCTACAAGAACGCAGTGCCCGCGCTGGTGCAGAACCTGACCGCGCCGGTCAAGGGGATCGTCGGACCATGGGTGCATAAATACCCCCATTTCGCGGTGCCGGAGCCGCGTATCGGGTTTTTGCAAGAGGCGCAGCGCTGGTGGGACCGCTGGCTGAAAGACATCCCCAACGGGGCCGAGGATGATCCGCCCTATCGCCACTATCTGATGGAGGGGGTGCGCCCCGCCACGTGGTATGCGGATCGTCCGGGCCGCTGGCTGGCCGGCGATGGTGCGCCGGTGCCGGTGCGGCGGCTGCATCTGGGGCAGGGCGGTCTGTCCGATGCGCCTGCGCCCGCCGATGCACCCTGTGATGCGATCATCGCCAGCCCGCAGCATTGCGGCATGGATGGCGGCGAGTTCTGCGCGATCTGGCTGGGGCCGGAACAGCCGGGTGACCAGCGCAGCGATGATGCTTTGTCAGTGTGTTTTGACAGCGCGCCGCTGGATCAGGCCACCGCCATTACCGGCGCGCCGCGTGTCACCCTGACGCTGTGCTCGGATAAGCCGCAGGCGCAGATTGCGGTGCGGTTGTGCCATGTGCATCCGGACGGGGCTTCCACGCGGATCACCTACGGCGTGCTCAACCTGTCGCATCGTGACAGCCATGCAGCCCCCGCGCCGCTGACGCCCGGCCAGCCTGTGACCGTGACGCTGGGTCTGGATCATATCGCCTACCGCGTGCCTGCCGGGCATCGTGTGCGGCTGGCGGTCTCGTCCAGCTATTGGCCGCTGCTCTGGCCTGCGCCGGATGCGGCGGTGCTGCGGCTGGGCGCGGGGCATCTGGATCTGCCGGTGCATCCCGATCCTGATGGCCCCGGTTGGACCTTTCCACCAGCCGAGGCCGCCGCCGCCCAGCAGGTTGAGGTGTTGCGCCCCGATCATCACGAGCGTGAGGCATCGACCGATCTGAACACAGGCGTGGTCAGCCTGCGGATATTGGATGATTTCGGCAAGCGGCGTGATCTGGAGCATGGGCTGGTCTCGGGCGGGGTGGCGCGGGAATGGTGGAGCATCCACCCCGATGATCCGCTTTCAGCGCGCGGACGCACCCATTGGACAATGGAAACCGCGCGCGACGGCATTGTGATTCGCACTGAAACCCATGCCGAAATGTGGTCTGATGCCACGCATTTTCACCTCAGGGCGCGGATCGAGGCATGGGAAGGGCAGGGCGATGCGGCAAAATCTGTGCATGCCCGCGATGTCGTGCAGGCAATTGAACGTGACTTTATATAGAAGTGACATTCCGGCATAATCTTTGTCGTGCCGGTGCCGCCCATGTCATGCAGTTGTCGCAGACAGACGCTTTTTTGGTTGAACAGACGGGCGTGATGGGCAAGGTTGACTCAGGAGTTAACAAACACGATCCAGACAATCGGGCCAATTCCCGGTAATTTGGCGAGTTTGCCTGCGGATGCCATGCGGTGGCTGGCTGATGCGGGATAAGTCAAAAATAATCGCGCCAAGCGAACAGTGACAACAGGGAGACGATAATGTCCGGCAAAATCGATCAACAACATATAGACTATTTGAAAAAGCGCGCAGGTCTGGGCCAGATTTCGCGGCGCGAGTTCATGGGCCGCGTTGGCGCGCTGGGGGTGAGTGCCGCAATGGCTGGCACCTTTTATGCGCAGGCTGTGCATGCGGCTGGTCCCGTCAAAGGCGGCACGCTGCGGATCGGATCGGTTGGCGGCGAAAGCACCAATTCGCTTGATCCGGCGGTTGCGGCCAGCCAAGTGCCCTATCACAATCTCAACCAGTTTGGCGAAACACTGGTGAAAGTAAACGAATTCGGCCAGCTGGATAACCGTCTGGCAGAAAAGGTGGAATCGACGCCGGACGCCCAGACATGGATGTTCAAAATCAGATCGGGCGTAGAATTCCACAACGGCAAGCCGCTGACCGCCGAAGATGTGATGCGCACGATGGAGCGCCACTCGAACGAGGATAGCAAATCCGGTGCGCTGGGCATCATGCGTGACATCGCCGAGATGAAGGTCGATGGTGATGTCTTCTCGATCACGCTGGGCTCGCCCAATGCGGACCTTCCCTATCTGCTGGCCGATTATCACCTGATGATCCAGCCCGGTGGCGGCTTTGACAACCCCGCCGCAGGGATCGGCACCGGCCCCTATATGGTCGAAGCGGATGAGCCGGGCGTGCGCCATCTGTTCAAGAAGAACCCCAACTATTGGGATGATACCCGTGGCCATGTTGATGAGGTCGAGATTCTGGCCATCAATGACACCACTGCGCGGATGTCGGCGCTGCAATCGGGGCAGGTTCACATCGTGAACCGGGTTGACCCCAAGATCGCGGCCCTGCTGGACCGTGCGCCCGGTGTCTCGGTCAAAAATGCCAGCGGCCCCGGTCACTATGTGTTCGTCATGCATTGCGATACCGCGCCGTTCATGAATAACGATCTGCGGCTGGCGCTGAAATATGCGATCGACCGCGAGGATATCGTGGACAAGATCCTGCGCGGTTATGGCTCTGTCGGCAATGACATGCCCATCAATAAGGCCTATCCGCTGTTTGATGACACCATCCCGCAGCGCCAATATGATCCTGAAAAGGCCGCCGAGCATTACGCCAAATCCGGCCATGACGGCAGCCCGATCGTGCTGCGTGTGTCCGATGTCGCCTTCCCCGGTGCGGTCGAGGCGGCGCAGCTGTTCCAGCAGACGGCCAATGCGGCGGGCATCCCGCTGGAACTGCGCCGCGAGCCGGGTGATGGCTACTGGTCCGAGGTCTGGAATGTGCAGCCGTTCAGCGCCTCCTACTGGGGCGGGCGTGCGGTGCAGGACCAGATGTATTCCACGGCCTATCTGTCCACAGCGGATTGGAACGATACCCGCTTCAAGCGTGAAGATTTCGATGCCATGCTGATTGCCGCCCGCGGCGAGCTGGATCTGGACAAGCGCAAGGCGATGTATCGTGAGATGGGCATGATGGTGCGCGATGAAGGCGGCCTGATCTGCCCGATGTTCAACGATTACGTCGAAGGCGTCAGCGACAAGGTGCAGGGTTGGGTCACCGATCCGACAGGTGACACGATGGCGGGCATCGCATCGCATCGTGTCTGGCTGGCCGGCTGACGGGGGAGGGCCGCGTGCATCCTATTTTAATCCTGGTGTCCCAGCGCATTGCGCTGGGCCTCCTGCTGCTGTTGGCGGCGTCCATCCTGATCTTTGCCGGAACGATGATCCTGCCGGGGGATGTGGCGCAATCCATTCTGGGGCAATCGGCCACGCCAGAGGCTTTGGCGAATTTGCGTGCCGAGCTGGGCCTGAATGATCCGCCTGTTACCCGCTATATCAACTGGATCGCCGGCGCTGTGCAGGGCGATCTGGGCGTTGCGCTGACCAATGGTCAGGATATTGCCACCTCGCTGGGGCGGCGGCTGGGCAATACGATGTTTCTGGCCTTCTGGGCGGCGATCATCGCGGTGCCGCTGGCCATTTTCCTTGGCCTGCTGGCTGTGCGCTATCGCAACCGCTGGCCGGACAAGCTGATTTCGGGGGTGACGCTGGCCTCGATCTCGATCCCGGAATTTCTGATCGGGTATCTGCTGGTCTATTTCGTGGCGGTCAAGCTGGGCTGGTTTTCATCCGTTGCGATGATCAATGACAGCATGAGCCTTGGGGAAAAGCTGAGTTCGATCGCCCTGCCGGTGGCGGTTCTGGTGCTGGTGGTGCTGGCGCATATGATGCGCATGACCCGCGCCGCAATCCTGAATGTGATGCAATCGGCCTATATCGAGACAGCCGAACTCAAGGGGTTGTCAGGTTTCAACGTGATCTTCCGCCACGCCTTTCCCAACGCCATCGCCCCCATCGTCAATGTTGTGATGCTGAATCTGGCCTATCTGGTTGTGGGCGTTGTCGTGGTTGAGGTGGTGTTCGTTTATCCCGGCATGGGACAATATCTGGTGGATCACGTCAGCAAACGCGATGTGCCTGTGGTGCAGGCCTGCGGGCTGGTCTTTGCCGCCGTCTATATCGGGCTGAACATGGTGGCCGATATTGTGGCGATCCTGTCAAATCCAAGGTTGAGGCATCCGAAATGAGCCGGATTCCATTCTCTGCCCTGATCGGTCTGATCTTTACCGGGGCCTATTTTCTGGCCGCGATTTTCGCGCCCCTCATCGCGCCTTACGGTATGTCCGAAACCGTGGGCGACGTGTGGGAGCCGATGTCGCGCACGCATCTTCTGGGCACAGACAGTATCGGGCGCGATCTGCTGACCCGGATGATCTATGGCGGGCGCACCACGATTTTCATCGCCACGATGGCCACGCTTTTGTCTTTCACGACGGGGGCTGTGTTGGGCTTTTTGGCGGCTGTGATCGGCGGATGGGTCGATCAGGCCCTGTCGCGCTTTGTTGATCTGATCATGGCCATCCCCTCGCTGATCTTTGCGCTGGTGGTGTTGTCGGTGATGCCGGTTACGATCCCGGTGCTGATCATGGTGATGGGCCTGCTGGATTCAACCCGCGTCTACCGTCTGGCGCGGGCTGTGGCGGTCGATGTCAATGTGATGGATTTTGTCGAAGCCGCCCGCCTGCGCGGCGAGGGGCGCGGCTGGATCATCTTCCGCGAGATCCTGCCCAATGCGCTGTCACCGCTGGTGGCTGAAATGGGGCTGCGCTTTATTTTCATGGTGTTGTTCGTCTCGACCCTGTCATTCCTCGGGCTGGGCGTGCAGCCGCCCAATGCGGATTGGGGCGGTATCGTGAAGGAAAACAAGGAAGGCATCGTCTACGGTATTTCCGCAGCACTCGTGCCCGCCTTTGCCATCGCAACGCTGGCGATTTCGGTCAATCTGGTCGCGGACTGGGTTTTGAACCGCACCACAAGTCTGAAAGGGGGGCGCGGTGGCTGATCTGTTGCTCAATGTGTCCGACCTCAAGATCGAGGCAACCGCCTATCCACCGGGGGAACCGCCACAAGAGATCACGATTGTGGAAGGGGTCAGTTTCGCACTGGAAAAGGGCCGCGTGCTGGGGCTGATCGGTGAAAGCGGTGCGGGCAAATCCACGATCGGGCTGTCGGCCATGGCTTACGGGCGTGGTGGGGTGCGGATCACCGGCGGCAGCGTCACGGTGAACGGGCGCGATATCCTGACGCTGGGCACGCGCGGCCTGCGCAAATTGCGCGGCGCCGAGGTGACCTATGTGGCGCAATCCGCCGCCGCTGCCTTCAACCCGGCCAAACGGATCATGGAGCAGGTGATCGAGGCCACGCTGGAACACGGGCGCGCCGGCAAATCCGAGGCCGAGGCCCGCGCGCGCAAGCTTTTTGCCACGCTGGGCCTGCCCGATCCCGATACGTTCGGCAACCGCTATCCGCATCAGGTGTCCGGCGGGCAATTGCAGCGCGCGATGACGGCGCTGGCGCTGTGCCCGCTGCCCGATCTGGTCATCTTTGACGAGCCGACGACCGCGCTGGACGTCACCACGCAGATCGACGTGCTGGCCGCGATCAAGGACGCAATCCGCGAAACAGGGGTGGCCGCGCTCTATATCACGCATGATCTGGCCGTGGTCGCGCAGGTCAGCGATGAGATCATGGTCCTCAAAGGTGGCCGGATGGTGGAATATGGCAGCACCGACCAGATCATCAACGCCCCGCAGGAAGACTATACCCGCGCGCTGGTCTCGGTGCGGTCGATCGAACATGAGGAAAAGGCGCCATCGGATGATCCGGTGCTGCGGGTTGACCATGTGACAGCGCGCTATCGCGGCACCAGTTTCGATGTGCTGCATGATGTCAATGTCGCGGTGCATCGTGGCCAGACATTGGCGGTAGTGGGCGAAAGCGGATCTGGCAAATCCACGCTGGCGCGCGTGATCACGGGGCTTTTGCCGCCCTCGGAGGGGCAGATCACCTTTGCGGGCCGCCCCCTCTCGGCCGCCCTGTCCGGGCGTTCTCGTGAAGATCTGCGCGAGGTGCAGATGATCTACCAGATGGCGGATGTGGCGATGAATCCGCGCCAGACCGTAGGCACCATCATCGGCCGCCCGCTGGAGTTCTACTTTGGCCTGAAAGGCCGCGCCAAGCGTGAACGCATCGCCGAACTGCTGGATGCGATCGAAATGGGCGACGGGTTCATCGACCGCTACCCGGCAGAACTGTCGGGCGGGCAAAAGCAGCGCGTCTGTATCGCCCGCGCATTGGCCGCCGATCCGCGCCTGATCATCTGCGACGAGGTGACATCGGCGCTGGACCCGCTGGTTGCGGATGGCATTCTCAAGCTGCTGCTGGAATTGCAGAAACGCGAGGATGTGGCCTATCTGTTCATCACCCATGATCTGGCCACGGTACGCGCTATCGCTGACAGTATCGCGGTGATGTATCAGGGCAGGGTGGTGCGCTATGGTCCCAAAAGTCAGGTTCTGGCGCCGCCTTTTGATGACTATACCGACCTGCTGCTATCGTCTGTGCCCGAGATGAAACTGGGCTGGCTGGAAGAGGTCATCGCGCATCGCAAGATGGACAGCGCCGGGAATTGACGATCCGTCTGCGCAAGGGGATATTTAAGGCAAGAAGAAGCAGCGCCGCTCTTTGCGTTTCTTCTTGCGCCAAATATCCCCGCCGGAGGCATCCGCCATCACCGCCGGAAGCGCGGTCAACGAAAGCAGGACCATGCAGAACAAGCTTCTTTTGATCATTCTTGACGGTGTGCCGCTGCGCAACTGGCGCAGGTTGTTTGGCAATCTTGAAGGGTGGGTGGAAAGCGGGCAGGCGCAAAGCTGGGTAATGCGGTCGGTGTTGCCTTCGATTTCGGCCAGTTGTTACGCCTCGATCCACACCGGCGTCACCCCGCAAGAGCATGGCTGCACCGGCAATGGCAATGTGTTCCGCCTGTCGCATCCGGATGTGTTCGCTCAGGTGCGCAAGGCGGGCGGGATCACGGGGGCGGTCACGCATTCCTTCTGGTCGGAGTTTTTCAACCGCGCGCCCTTCGATTATGTCCGCGACATCGAATATGACGAACCGGACAGTGGCACGATTAATCACGGGCGGTTTCATACCATGACGGGCTACGGGTTGATCAACCAGATGACGCCCTCAGACGTTGATCTGTTCGCCACGCTGACGATGCTGGCGGCCAGGCACGGGCTGAATTATGGCATCCTGCATACCTGCACGCTGGACAGTATGGGGCACCGGTTTTTCCATGATTGTCAGGAGATGGATCACGCCTGCGCTGTCATGGACGAGATGCTGGCCCCGTTTATCCCCAAATGGCTGGCCATGGGCTATGAGGTGATTGTCACTGCCGATCACGGGCAGGATGCGCGTGGCCATCACGGTGGCAACAGCGATCTGCAGCGCGAGGTGGCGCTCTATTATTTCGGGCCTGCGCGCGGGCCTGATCCGGCGACATTGCTGGATCAGCTACAGCTGGCCCCCACGATCCTGTCCCGTCTGGGCGCGCCGATCCCCGATACGATGAAAGCCGGATCCTTTTTGCAGGCTTAGGCCCCGCCATGACAGGCAGGGTTTGCCCCGCCAGATCTGATCTTGTGGCCAGATTGCGGCCGAATTACGTCTAATTCTGGGGTATTTGTCAAAAAGACTCTAGCACCGCAGCATAAATCAGCTTATCGTTTCTCGTAATAATAAAGCTGCCGGAAAAATCGGCGTGTAATGAGTAGAGCGGTTTCAATATGAAGACAATGGATTTTGTCGTGCGCCCTGTGGTGGGCGCATCTCGTCGCGGTGTTGTCGAAGGCGATGCATCTGTTTCAATTATCGAAACATCGGCTGGAGAAGAAATATCCCTTAATATCAGACAGTTCGAGCTGGCAAGCTATGTCCGCTCGGGGTCGGATCTGCAAATCACATTAAGCGATGGTCGCGTTGTTGTGCTGAAGGATTACTTCAGTGACGGGGTGCCCGTGGCGCGTTTGTTTATCAGTGCGGATGGCTATCTGAATGAGGTTACATTGGTCGAAGGGGCCAATGCGGTGCTTTATGCGCAATATGGCCCGACAGAGGATTGGGGCAAATGGAGCCCGCATGAAGACCTGATCTTTGTGGGCAATGCCGAGGTTATGTCCCCCGCCACGGAGGATGACACGGTCAGTATGCTGGGGGCCGGGATGATGATGGGCGGCAGCGCGCTGAGCGCGGCTGGTGGTCTTGCTGCACTTGCGGCGGGCTCTGCCCTGCTTGGCACGCTTGGCGGCGGTTCCAGGGATGCCGGGGATGATGCTGCGGGCGGCAATGGCGATGGTGCCGAGGCGACAGGTCCGCGCCCGCCCACGATCAATGAGGAAGGTCTGATCCAGATTGGTGGCGGCGATACCCCGTCCATCATCATCAGCGGCACGGGCGAGCCGGGGGCCGGGGTTGATATCACCATCGGGGATACGACCCTGCCGACCACGCCGGATGATGATGGCAACTGGCAGGTGGTGTTTGACGGGGACAACTTCCCGCCCGATGGTGACTATCCTGTGACGGTGGTTGTCACACAGCCCGATGACAGTGTTGTTGATCTGACCGGGCCGGATGTGGCGATTGATACCACGCCGCCGGATCTGACCTTTACGGAAGGGACCGTATCGACCGGGCATGTCGTCAACCTTGAGGAGCATAATGGCGGGGTCAGGGTTGCCGGAGAAAGCGAGCCTGGCGCTGCGATTGATGTGACGATTGATGGCGTCACCCGCAGCGATGTGGTGGACGAGGCTGGCCGCTGGTCTGTTGTGTTCACGCCACAGGAAGTGCCGGGCGGCGAGATCACCCGTGATGTCAGCGTCACAGCGACCGATGATTTCGGCAATAGCGCGGTTTACACCGATGCCGTTGCGATTGATACGATCCCTGATCCGATCGTGATCCATGCAGACCGCGTGGCGGGGGATGGTGTGGTCAATGCGGCCGAAGCAGCAGGCGGTATCACCGTGACGGGCACCTCCACACCCGGCAATGATCTGACGTTGGAACTGTCCTATGGCAGCGAGACATTCACCCGCACAGAGCAGGTGCAGCCCGATGGCACATGGAGCATTGATTTCCCGCCGACCGCTTTGGCGGACGGGGAATATGCCGTGACCCTGACCGCGACAACGCAGGATGCGGCGGGCAATGGCGCGCGCGAAACCGCGACGATTCATGTTGATACGGTGCATTTCGTCACGATCGATCCGGCCCCGCTGGGCGATAACAATGTCCTCAATGCCGGAACGGTGGATGGGGGTGTCACGCTGCGCGGCACAACACAGCCGGGGTCCGAGGTTGAGGTCCGGTTCGGCACCGTGGTGCGGATGGCGGATGTTGGCGCTGACGGGGCATGGTCCGCGCAATTCGTCGCGGATGATTTCCTGCGCGATGAATATGATGCGAGCTTTGCGGTGCGGGCATGGGACGCTGCGGGCAATGAAGACACGGCAACGCGTGATGTGCGTGTCGATACCGAGATTTCCATCACGATAGATGACGGGATCGCCGGTGACGGGCTGATCAATGCGCAGGAACGCGGTGTCGGCGTGATGATCACCGGCACGACAGACGCAGATGCCTCAGTCTGGGTCGAGGTCGGCAGCGCGCGTCAGCAGGCCACGGTCGATCGTGACACGGGCATCTGGCAGGTGCGCTTTGACGCGGCTGATCTGCCGCAGGGCGAGGGTGATCTGGCGGTGCGCGCCACCGCGACAGATCCGGTGGGCAACAGCCAGTCGGCGCAAAGCAGCGTTCTTTATGATACGCTGGTGCGCGATTTTGCCTATGTGTCAACAGGTGTGGCGGATGACGGTCTGATCAACGGGGCCGAGGCGAGCGCATCGACAGGTCTGTTTGTGACAGGTCAGGTTGAGCCGGGTTCGACCGTGATGGTCACCTTGGCGGATGTCACCAAAACGGCACAAGTGCAGCCGGACGGATCATGGAGCGTGCGGTTCACCCCTGCAGATATCGCAGAGGGCGAATATACGACCGAACTGGTGGCTGTCGCTACGGATCTGGCCGGCAACACGGCGCAATTGCACTATCCGGTGCGGATCGATACCGCGCTGAACCTGTTGGAGCTGGACGCCCCCGTGGCGGGTGACAACATCATCAACCTTGAGGAATCCCAAGCCGGTGTCACCGTGACAGGCCGGGTCGAGGCGGGTGTGACGGCCACTGACCTGTCAACAGTTCAGGTGGAATTCAACGGTCAGTTTTTTGACGCCACCGTGGATATGGCGGGCAACTGGAGCGCCTTTATCCCGCGTGACCAGATCGCGCCGGGCGTTTATGATGCCGATCTGGTTGTGCATGCAAGCGATGCGGCAGGCAATCCGGGAACATGGGTGCAGCCCTTGTCTGTGGATACGGTTGTGCCGACAAACCCGATTGTGGTGCGGCGCGAAGAAGGCACCGATGTCACCCATAGTGTGACGATCAAGATGTCTGATGATCAGATCAGCTTTCTGGAAATCCGCGCGGACGGCACCATTGACACGCTGCAAACGGCGGCCATCGATATTCCTGCACGTGGTGACACGCTGCATGATTTCGGGGTGCTTCTGCCCGATGGCGGCTTTGCGGCCAGCCCCTTGCCGGATGGCTCGCATCTGGTGATCATGGCGACGGATCAGGCGGGCAATCGCAGCGGCACCTTCATGGCCCTCGGAGAGCCGGGCGCGCGGGAGATTGATTTGACAGCCGTCACGGATGCGGGGCTGCGCATTGATTCCGTCGAGCTGAGCTTTGCCGAAGACCGGACGCTGAACCTGACCGAGGCGCAGATCATGGCGCTGGCGCCCGATGAAAACAGCCTGACGGTGCATGGTGGCCGCGACGATTCCGTTACCCTGACGGGGGCGCAGCGCGACGGGGTCGAGATGGTCGAGGGGCGGTCCTATGCGGTGTACACGCTGGGTGAGGCACGGGTGATCATTGACGAAGATATCAGGGTTTTCTGAGATCACGCCACGGTCCGGCCCGATGCGCCATTGCTGCGGATCGGTCCGTCATGAATGCAAAACAATAATCAAGCACCGCAACAAGGGGCTGGTATGAGGCAGGGCAGACATACAGGGCAGGGTGGGTGGATGATGCGCCCGGCCTTGGCATCTGTGATGGTTTTGGTCTTGTCGGGGTGTCTCTCGCAGGGGGGCGGGGTTGATGATGACCGCGTCAGCCGCATGTTGATGCCGGATGCCGCTCCATTGACCGAGGGGCTGAATGCGGGCGATGCCGGGGGGCAAACCTCGGATCTGCTGAACGATCTGATGGCGCGGCGCAGCGCCTTGCCGCAGGGCAGCGCGCTGGGCCATGTCGCGGGGGCGGTTCTGATTGATGAAACCCGCGCAGCCGGGGCGGATCTGCGCGGCGCGCGGCTGCGGGCGCGGGCGCAATCACGCAACTGGTTGCCCAGCGTGGGGCCACAGGTCAGCCTCAGCAGTCTGGGGTCTGTTGTGGCGTTGCTGGTGGTGGAGCAGGTGCTGTTCGACAATGGCCGCAAGCTGGCGGAACGCGATTTCGCCAAAGCCGATGTCGAGGTGGCAGCGGTGGCGCTGGTGCAAGACAGCAATGACAGGGTTCTGGCCGCGTTGACGCTGTACCTGTCCGCCCGTGAGGCGCAGGACAAGGCGGCTCTCGCCGCCAAGGCCGCGCGGGATATGGCGCATTTTGAATGGATCATGTCCGAGCGCGTGGCGGGGGGCATCTCGGACCGGTCCGATTTGCAGGTGCTGCGCCAGAAACTGGCCGAGATCCGCGCCAGTCAACAGACTGAATCCGAGGCCGCAGCGGCGGCGCTGGCGGAACTGGCGGCGATGGGCGTGCGGATCGCGGATGTGCCGGAACAGGCCGATTTTGCGCCGCTATCGCTGCCCTCTCCCGCGCCTGTCCCGCTATCGGTGCGTCTGGCCGAGGCCGAACTGGCCCGCGCCGGGGCGCGTGCGCGCGTTGAACGGGCGGGGTTTTTGCCGGGATTGACAGCCACCGGAGCCTTGGGCCGGAACGCGCCTGATCCGACAGTTGATCTGCGGATGGCGCGGCCTTTGGGCTTTGGCACCGCTGATGATCTGCGCGCCCTTGATGCGGCCACTGAAGGTGAGCGGCGCAAGGTGGATCAGGCCCGCGAAGAGGCGAACCGCCGTTTGCGGCGGCTGGAGCAGGAACGCGCCGCCCTGGCACGGCAGGCCAGCGATGCCGCCGCGCTGAGCGGCCGTGCCAAGGCCAATCTGGATCTGTTCCAGATCCAGTATGACGAAGGCCAGCGGCAGGTGATGGATGTGGTCGGTCTTTATGAGCAATTCGCCCGCCAGCAACAGGCGGCGGCGACATTGCGTTACCGTGCGGTTCTGACCGAGGTGCAGATCGCTGCGGCCTTGGGCCTTCTGGCCGATGGGGACCGGTTGTGAGCGGGGCTGCGCAGGCCCTGCGCGCCTTGGGCGATGCGTTGCGGGGTGATACGTTGCGGGGTGATGCGGGCGGCAACGCGCCTGATGCCTCCCGCGGCGGTTCCGGGGCTGCGGCGGGATCTGTGACAGAGCTGGTGCTGAACGGTATCCGCAACGGCCTGCGCGCGGTTCCGGCAGCGGTTCCTGCAGCGGTGCCGTTGGCCGGGCGTGGTGCAGGGGCGGCGGATGATCCACGCCTGCAGGCGCGGGCGCATCTGGTGATGGTCTATGCCGGGCTGTTGGGGCGGATGGTGCCCGAACGTGATATCATCGAGGCGATGCTGGCTGGTCCCGGACCGACCGTAACCGGCGCAGAGACCACAGAGACCGCAGAGGCCACAGCGCAGCCCGAACTCCTGATGCATGCGCTGTCAGGCTGTGGTCTGCTGACGCAGATGGAGACATCCGCGACTTTGACGCCGGATCAATGGCCCGCCCTGACCCGGATGCGGGGTGGCCAGTGGATTCTGGTGCTGGAGCAATCAGGACAGGCTGAAGAGGCCACGCTCACCATCTATGATGCCACCAGCCCGGATCACCGGCTGGCCGTTCCACTGGCTGAATTTGCGCCGCATTTCGAGGGCCTGCTGATCCGCGCCGAGGCACCGGTTGCGCAACTGGCGCAAAGCCACGGCGCGCCTGCCCGACAGGCGCATTGGTTCTGGGGAGAGTTTACAGCCCTGCGGCGGCCTTTTGTCGATGTGATGCTGGGCTCTTTCGTGGCAAGCCTGTTGGCTGTGTCGGTCGCGCTGTTCTCGCTGCAGGTCTATGACCGCGTGATCCCGCACCAGTCACAGGCAACGCTGTGGGTGCTGGCGGCGGGGGCGGTGCTGGCGCTGATCATGGAGGCGGTTCTCAAGGCGGCGCGCGCGCAGTTGATGGACGGGGCCGGGCGCAAGATCGAACTGACGGTGCAGGCGGTGCTGATGGAGTGTATTCTGGGCGCGCGGTCCGATCTTGCAGATCGCAGCCCGTCGCAGGTGTTCAACGCGATGCGCGATTTCAGCGCGGTGCGGGAATTTTTCACCACGGCCACGGTGGGCACGCTGGCGGATATTCCGTTCATCTTTGTGTTCCTGCTGCTGGTGGCGTCAATCGGGGGCAATATCGTCTGGGTGCTGGTGCTTGGGGGCGTGCTGATGGTGCTGCCCGGCTTCCTGATGCAGGGCCGCATGATGCGTCTGACCGAGGAAGGCCAAGGCGCATCGGCCCGCGCCGCACGCCTGCTGCAAGAGGTGATCTATGAGCAGGACACCCTCAAGACATTGCGCGGTGAGGACCGGATGCGCCGCAACTGGGCCGAGCTGACGGCGCTGTCGGCGCTGACCTCATCCGCGCAGCGCAAGCTGGCCTCAAGCCTGACAATCTGGGCACAGGGCGTGCAGCAGGCCACCTATGTCGCGGCGGTGGTGCTGGGGGCCTATCTGGTGTTTGCGGGTGAATTTACCGTAGGCTCCATCATCGCGGTGGGCATCCTGACCAGCCGCACGCTGGCGCCGCTGTCACAACTGGCCAGCACGATGGCGCGCTGGGGCAATGTGCGTGCGGCACTTGATGCGCTGGAGGTGATCGCGGCCGCCCCGCAGGACCGTGACGCAAACCGCAGCTATCTGCGCCGCGACCGGCTGGAGGGGCGTTTCGACCTGCACGAGGCGCAATTCCGTTACAGCGATGAGGGGGCCACGGTGCTGGACATTCCGGCGCTGGCGATCCTGCCGGGGCAGCGGATTGCGGTGCTGGGGGCCAACGGGTCCGGCAAATCAACCTTCTTGCGGCTGCTGTCGGGCCTCTATGCGCCCACGCGGGGGCGGTTGATGGTGGATGGCACCGAAATGGCCCAGATCGAGCCGCGCGACCTGCGCCGCACGATCGGGTATCTGGGGCAGGATGTCCGGCTGTTTACCGGCAGCCTGCGCGACAACCTGAGCTTCAATCTGCTGGAGCGCAATGACGAACGGCTGATGCAGGCGCTGGATTTTGCGGGGCTTGGTCCTTTCGTCAAGGGCCACCCCAAAGGGCTGGATCTGGAACTGGGCGATGGTGGCGCGGGCCTGTCCATCGGGCAGCGTCAATCGGTGGGCTGGGCGCGTCTGTGGTTGCAAGACCCGAACGTGTGCCTGCTGGATGAGCCGACAGCGGCGCTGGATCAACGGCTTGAGGCGACATTGATCAGCCGGCTGGACGGGTGGTTCGCGGGGCGCACGGTGGTGATTGCCACGCACCGGATGCCGATCCTGTCACTGACAACCCGCGTCACGGTTTTGCAAAACGGCCGCATGGCCGTGGATGGCCCGCGTGACCAGGTGCTGGCGCATCTGGCCACGCCTGCCGGTGGGGGGCTGTAGCGATGGCCATGTCATCAGCCCTGAGCCTTGCCGCGCAGGTGAATGCGCGGCTGCGCGGTCCCAGCCTGACCATCTGGCTTTGCGCGGGAACGGTGTGGGTGTTCATCATCTGGGCTGGCATGGCCCTTGTCGATGAGATCGTGCGCGCCGAGGGCGAGATGATATCGGCCTCACGCCCGCAGATCATCCAGAACCTTGAGGGCGGTATTCTGGCCGAGCTGTCTGTGCGCGAAGGCGATATTGTGCAGCGCGGCGATGTGCTGGCGCGGTTGCATGGCACGCAATTCCGCGCCTCGGTCGATGACCTGATGGAGCAGATCGATGCGTTGGATATCCGCCGTTTGCGGCTGGAGGCGGAACTGGCCGGGCAGACCGCATTTGCCGTGCCCGCCGATCTGGCCGCGCGCAATGCGGCAATGATCGCCTCGGAACAGGTGCTGCTGGAGGCGCGGCAATCCGACCTGCAGGCCCGGACCGAGGGGGCAAAGCGCGTGCTGGAACAGGCGCGGCAGGAAATGCAGATGATGGAATCGATGCTGGAGCGCAAGATCGTGGCCCTGATCGAGGTGACCCGCGCCCGCAAGGCCCATGCCGATGCCCGCATCCGCCATGACGAGATCGTCACCGGGGCCGCGTTGGAGCGCGCTGATGCCTATGCCAACACCCTGCGCGAACTGGCCACCCTGCGCCAGACGCTGCGCGCCAGTCAGGACCAGTTGAACCGCACGGTGCTGGTCAGCCCGATGCGCGGTATCGTCAAGGCGGTGTCAGTCACGACGATTGGCGGGGTTGTCAGGGCTGGCGAAGAGATATTGCAGATCATTCCGCTGGATGAGGAACTGTTCGTGGAAGCCCGCGTGCGGCCCGAAAACATCGCCAATATCCGCCCCGGCCAAGAGGCCACGATCAAGCTGACCGCGTATGATTACACGATCTTCGGCACGCTGAAGGGGCGGGTGGATGTGATCTCGGCCGATACGTTCAAGGATGACCGCGCCCGCGATGCCGACGGGGCCGCGCATTACCGCGTGACGCTGCGGGTGGATATGGCGAACCTGACGGCGCGTCAGGCCTCGGTCCAGATCCGTCCGGGGATGCAAGCCTCGGTCGAGCTGCATACAGGGCGCAAGACGGTGCTGCAATATCTGCTCAAGCCGCTTTATAAATCACGCGAGGCGCTGCGCGAGCCTTGATTGCGGCCCTATGGTTGTGGCTTTTGCGGTTGGAACGTGGCGGCGAAAGGCGCATAAGCGGGCCAGAGCATTGAAAGGTCCGATCCATGAGCATTCCCTGCGTTTTGTGCGGCGCGGCTGACACCACATTTTATACCGTCCTGCCGATGGAGGCCGAGGTGCCGCTTTGCGGCATCTGCCTGTCCGGTGTGACGGGGGCGGTGGATGACGCCCCGCATTGGCGCTGCCTGACTGACGCGGTCTGGAGCGGTGATCACGGCACGCAGGTGGTGGCGTGGCGGGTGTTGCATCGGATTGATGCAGCATGGGCGCGCGATCTGTTGGATATCGTCTATCTGGAGCCGGAGGTGCAGGCATGGGCCGCGGCGGGGCTGGCCTTGGGCGAACAGCCCGCCGCTATCATCCACCGCGACAGCAACGGGACCGTGCTGGAGCAGGGTGACAATGTGCATCTGATCAAAGACCTGCCGGTCAAGGGCGCGGGCTTTACCGCCAAACGGGGCACCGTGGTGCGGGGCATTTCACTGGTGGCGGATAACGCGCAGCAGATCGAGGGCCGTGTGGAAGGCCAGCGGATCGTGATCCTGACCGCCTTTGTCAAAAAGTCCTGAGGCCGCTGCCGTGGCATGGCTGTAAGGGCCGGAATTTGAGTATTTTTGGAACAATGAAGCGGCGGCCGCGGCGATCCTAGAGGTCGAGCCAGATGGTGACGGGGCCGTCATTGACCAGGTCCACCGCCATATCCGCGCCGAATTCGCCGGTCTGGGTTGGAATGCCCAGGGCGGCAAGGCTGGCGGCAAAATGCGCATAGAGGCGGCGGCCATCTTCGGGGGCGGCGGCGGCGGAAAAGCCCGGACGATTGCCGCGTGATGTATCGGCGGCCAGCGTGAACTGGCTGACCACGAGCGCCGCGCCGCCGCTCTCGACGATGGAGCGGTTCATCCGGCCTGCATCATCCTTGAACACCCGCAGCTTGGCGATTTTGGCGGCCATCTGATCGGCTTGGGTTTTGGTATCGCCCTGCATGGCGCAGATCAGGACCAGCAGCCCCGGACCGCATTGGCCGATGATGGTGCTGTCCACGCTGACGCTGGCGCGGGTGACGCGTTGGATAAGGGCGCGCATGGGGGTGATCCTTTTGGCCTGCGGTATCTGGGTGGGGATGGGTTGCGGGCGGTGCGGGGGGTGGTGCGGGGCAGGTCAGCCGCGCCAGTCGATCACCTCGGACAGGGGGGCGCGTTCGGTGCGGAAGGCGTTGGCGGGGTGATCCGGGTCTGCATAGCCGAACGAGATGGCGCACAGGATGTGGCGGGATTCGGGAATGGCGAACCAGTCGCGCAGGAAGGGGGCTTGGGCGGCCACCGCGGCCTGCGGGATCGAGGCCACGCCGCGGGCTTGGGCGGCCAGAGTGAACAGGGCGACAAAGCCGCCGGTATCCATCGCACCATAGGGGCCAAGATCGGCCTCGGATGTGACGATGGCGACATGGGGCGCGCCGAACAGGCGGTAGTTTTCCAGCATCTGCGCATGGGTTGCGGCGCGGTCATCCTTGGGGATGCCAAGGCTGTTATAAAGCTGATAGCCGCAGGTGCGGCGACGATCACGGTAGAGGCCGGTATATTGGCGCGGCCATTCGAGATCGGGTTGGGGCGGCTGGCTGGTGGCGGCCGCATAGAGGGCGGTGCGAAAGCGGTCTGTTTCGGGGGCGCGCGTTACGATGATCTGCCATGGTTGTGCATTGCACCATGAGGGCACGCGCGCGGCGCTGGTGGTGATCTGTTCGATCAGCGCATCGGGCACCGGATCGGGGCGGAAGGCGCGACAGCTATGGCGCGCGCGCAGGAGCGTATCAAGGGTTGCGGCTGCATCTTGGGTCATCACATCAGTCCTTCGTTGAGAGCAAGGCCAAAGCCTACGGCCCCTGCGATCAGGGCGCCGAGGATGATGGCAAAGGCGATTTTCCATGCCGACCAGGGCCGTTCGCCCTGCACCCGGCCTGTCGCGCCATTGACCACGAAACGATAGCTTTGACCGCGATATTTATAAGCTGCCAGCCAGACCGGCAGCAGGATATGTTTGAAGGTCACATTGCTGACCTGTGTGTCGACCGTGTGGATACGCTGCTGATCGCCGCCGATGTCAAAGCGCACATCACGTTCGATCACGCGGTCCATCTTTTCGCGGGCGATGGAGAAGCCGGCCTCCAGATCCACGGTATAGCCTTCGGCGCGGAAACCGGCCAGAAATTCGGGGCGATAGGATTGCAGCGCGGACAGGTCCCACGGCTCCAGCCCTTCGGTATAGCGGCGCGGCAGCGAGGTGGCGGCGAGCACGAGCACATCGTCGAACCAGCGCTGCACACGGCCTGATACGGCGCGCCAGCGGATGCGCGGCACCTGTGTGCGCACCGGCTTGCCATCGCGCATCACCGTCACGGTTTCATAATAGACCGTGCCGCGCTGGCCGGAATAGCGGCTTTGCGTATCGGCATCGAAGGTCCAGTAGGGCACATAGATGCCTGTCATCCGGCGGCCTTTGCGGGCATAGTCCTGCAGGCCGTTTGGGGCGAACCACAGCTTGCCCAGCCAGTCGTTCATCGCCTTGCGTGCGGCCTGTTCATCCAGCGCGAAGGGCAGCACCGCGCGCGGTTTGATATGGCGATGCGTGCCGGTATCGGCCACCAAGGGCGAGGCGCAGAACGGGCATTCCAGCGCATGCACTGCGGGGTCGAATTCGACCTGCGCGCCGCAACTGTTGCAGTTGGACACGCGCGTCACCTCGGTTTCCGAGGGGGGCAGGTTGCGGGCAAGAGCGGCGTTGAAATCCAGCTCCTTGAGCGCGCCGGACCAGGGGCCGGGCGGGGCGATCTGCTGGCGGTGGCCGCAATGATCGCAATGCAGCGCGCCTTCACCGGGGGCAAAGCGGTAATCGGCGCCGCATTGGGCGCAGGGAAAGCGGTGTTCTTCGAGCAGTTCGGCTTTTTCAGGGGGCATTGGTCAGAGACATCCCTGCAGGATCAGGATGCGCGGGGTCATGCTGGGCATAGCGCGCCCATGCAACAGTTTGACGATGGGCCGGTAAAGGCCCGTTAGAGGGGGGATGCGCGGTATCATGCTGTCAGATCGCGGGTGGCGGTGGCGGGGGCGGGGGTGGCAGGATGGTGAAAAGCTGCGCCAGTTCGGTGACATCCTCGGCCCGCATCCATCCATCCTGACCGGGGGTCCAGACCAGGGTTTCCCGCTCCAGCGTGCCATCGGCGGCCATCCGGCCCATGGACGCCTTGGAGAAGGGGCCTTTGGTCTGGCCATTCTCGGCGATATGCCAGACATGTTCCACAGGTGGCGGTGGCGGCGGGGCGGGGGCCATCGCTTCGGGCCTTGGGCCCCATGGGCCGGGTTGCGCCATCTGGTTGGCCATCGCCATGCCCATGCCCATCCCCATACCTGCGCCCATACCTGCACCAAGACCGGCCCCCATGCCACCGCCGCCTGACGGGGTGGCGGCGGCAGAGGTCATCGCTTCGGCGGCGGAATATTGCGTGTAGCGGCCCAGATCGCCCGCGATGCCCATCGAGGTGCGCTTGTCCAGTGCGGCCTCCACCGCCGGGGGCAAGGAGATATTCTCGATGTAAAGCTCAGGGATCATAAGGCCATAGCCCGCGATGGTGGGGGCGATTTGCGCGGCCACCAGCTTGCCCAGATCGGCGGTGTTGGCGGCCATGTCCAGCACCGGAATGCCGGAGGCCGCCAGAACGCGGCTGGCCTCTTGGACGATGACATTGCGGATCTGGAAACTGATCTCGTCGGCGGTGAAATCCCCATCGGTGCCGACGATTTCTGTCATGAAGCGGGCGGCATCGGCCACGCGCACGGAATAGGTGCCAAAGGCGCGCAGGCGCACGGGGCCAAATTCAGGATCGCGCGCCATGATCGGGTTCTTGGTGCCCCATTTCAGATTGTTGAAACGGGTGGTGTTGACGAAATAGATCTCGGATTTGAAGGGCGATTTGAAGCCGTGATCCCAGTGGTTCAGGCTGGTCAGGATCGGCATGTTGTTGGTTTCCAGCATGTAAAGGCCGGGGGTGAACACATCGGCCAACTGCCCTTCATGGATAAAGACCACCGCCTGCCCCTCGCGCACCGTCAGCTTGGCACCATATTTGATCTCGTGGCCCTCGCGTTCAAACCGCCAGACCATGGTGTTGCGGCTGTCATCGGTCCAATGGATGACATCAATGAACTGTCCGCGGAGGAAATCAAAAATCGGCATTGCGGCGTCTCCTTTGGGTCACTTGGTGCGGGGCTGGCGGGCGATCTGGCGGGTTATATTGTGCCGCCCATCAGCTCTTGTGCGATTTGCGCGATGATCGGGCGGGCCTGATCCACCGTCATGCCGGGGACAAGACGCGGATCATACAGCATCCTGAGCAGCAATTCATCATGCCGGGTGAGATAGGCAAATTCATCATCATCGTTGAAGATGGACGGCCGCGCGCGCGGGGTGTCATTGGCAAGGCCCAGCCCTTGGGCCAGTTCCTCATGGATGCAGGACATGCGGAAAAGGTCAGGATGTTCGGCCCGGATCACCACGATGGCTTGGCGGTAAACATGTGTGTCGCCGCCGCCACCGGAAAAGGCCATGACGAAACAGTGGATCTGGCGCGGCATGGTGCGGAACACCGATAGCCCCCCGGCGCTGATACCCGGTGTGATCTGGCGGACGCGCTGCACCAACTGGTCGCGGTCATCCTCGCCATAGATCATGACATGCATGTTGGGTTGCGCGGCGTCCGGCTGGATCGGGTGGCCGGTGAGGCGTGACAGGCGGGCCGCATAGGCGTTGATATCGCGCCGGTCCGCATCGCGCCGGTCCACAGGCACGGATTTGCCGAATTCCACATTGATCCGCACCGGTTGCGCCCAACGGCGCAGCGGCACTGGTTTGCCGGAGGAGGGGCGCAACCCGCCGCCGCGTTCATATTCATCGAAAAAGGCGATGAGTTCGAAATTGCGCGCCAATTCACGGGGACCAAAGGGTGTATCACGCCCGCCACCATCGGTCCTGAGCAGACCTTTGGAAAGCAGGTCTGCCTCAAGCCGCTGATAATAAAGCGCAAGGCCGCGGCTGGCCGCAGATGGTTCAGCCTGCACCTGTGGGGCAGGGCGCGCGGGCGGACGATCCGCGCCGGGGGGTAATCCGCTGCCCGGCGGCGCGGGCATGTCGCATCCTGCGAGCAGCGCCGCACAGACAAGCCAGCCCAGTCTGACTGCAATACGGCGCATCCTGCCTCAGACCCCCGGAGGAACAGCAGTGCCGGCGGTATCGCCCAGCCCTGTCTTGCGCGCCTTGGCCGCGGCGAGCGTATCGCGCAGCTCGGCCTCCATCTTTTGCAGTTCGGTTTCGGCGGCGGCGCGGCGTGCCTTGCCCTCATCCGCGATCTGCAGGCTTTCGTTGATCGTGGCGATCAGATCCGCATTGGCCTGTTTGACTGCGTCGATATCGAACACGCCGCGTTCCATTTCTTCGCGGATCACCTTGTTGCTGTCGCGCAGGTTCTTGGCGTTTGCGGTCAGCAATTCGTTCGTCAGATCATTGGCATCGCGCACGGCGCGGGCGGCTTCTGCCGAACGCTGGATGGTGACGGCCTGCGCCAGTTGCGTTTCCCATAGCGGCACGGTGTTCACGAGGGTCGAGTTGATCTTGGTCACCAGTGATTTGTCGTTTTCCTGCACCAGCCGGATCGAGGGCAGCGATTGCATGGTGACCTGACGGGTCAGTTTCAGATCATGCACCCGGCGTTCCAGATCATCGCGCGCGGCGCGGATATCGCGCAGTTCCTGCGCTTTCATCACTTGCGCCTCTTCGGGGGCGGCGTTCACCTCGGCCTCTTTGGCGGGGATGGTGGTGGCGTCCACATCCTTGATCTTGGCCTCTCCTGCCGCGATATAGAGAGCCAGTTCATCATAAAAAGCCAGCGTCTTGTCATAGAGAATATCGAGAGATTTGATATCTTTCAGCAGCTTATGCTCATGATGCAGCAGATCATCGGTGACTTTGTCGATCTGCCCCTGCACCTGTTCAAAGCGGGCGGTGAATTGCGCGAAGGGCGCGGCGCGCCCCAACAACCGCTCCCACCAGCTCCGGTCGCGGCGCACGTCCAGTTCCGAGATGGAAAAGCCGCGGATCGTAGAGACGATATTGCGCAGGCTGTCACCGGCAGGGCCGACATCCTTGTTGCGCACATCGGTCAGCATGGCCTGACTGATGGTTTGCAATTCCGCCTGCGCGCGCGCGCCGAAGGATACGATGGAGTTTGTATCGCTCATGTCAAGTTCGGCCATGCGGCGGGCAATTTCGGGCCTGAGCGTGGCATCAGCCTGATCCAGTGCCACGATGGCAGTGGCGGGGCCGGGATCTGGCAGAACAACGCTTGTGACCTCTTCGACCATGGCGAGGGTTTCCTGAGCCTTGCGGCGGGTAGCGTCAGACATTGCGGTTCCCTTTCGTGCATTTTCCCCGGATGCAATTCTCATGGCTATCGGGGGATCTAATTCGTGGTCCGGCGGGGGACGGCACGCCGGTTCAATCTTGCAAACGCACCCCTTCGCGATCCAGCCTTTCGCGCAGCACTTCAATTTCCACGGTCAGGTCGTTGCGATCATCAAGCAACAGTTTTTGCGTGCGAGCAGCGAAATTCTGCTCAAGGTCCGTCAGCAGCGCCTCGTAATCGGCGCGGGCCTGCGGATCGCGGCTGCGGGACCAGATCTCGGCGAATTTGACGGTCGCATCGCGTGCGCCCAGCAAATAGACGCTGAGGTATTTGCGCGCGGCGGTCAGGTCTCGCGGGTCGTTTTCAACCGTGCGGAACAGGTCACGCGCGACCGATTGAAACCGCTCCAGCCTTGCGATCAACTGCCTGTCGCCGACGCGCTGCATGGCTGTTGTCATGGCGGCAAGGTGCCGCTCCGCCTCATCCACGGCGCGGGCGACACGGTCTGTCTGGAAGCGGTCCATGCCTTCCACGCCCTTGTCGCGCAACGGATCGGGGCCAAAGGACAGAAAATGCAAGGCGGTGCCCACAACCGCATAAACCGCCGGCGCGATCAGATCACCTGTGGCGGCAAGCCCTGCAATGCCAAGGCCCAGCCCGGTCAGCACACTGCCGGCGATCTTGCGCGGAAAAGCGGGGCGGCGGGCGACCTTGCGCGCTTCATAGGCTTCTTGCGCGATCAGGCCTTCGCGGGTCAGCCAAGCGGCCAGCAGCAGGGTGCCAAGCGCGCTGAGGTTCAGCACCAAAGCGCCGGGCCCGTTCCCGAAGGCGGCAAAAACCAAGGGCAGAGGGGCCAGAAACAACAGATTGACGCGGCCACCGACACGGGTGCGCCGGGCACCGTCAAACGGCCCTTTGGGCGGGGGCGGTGGTGTGGTCTGGCCGCCGGGGCTGTATTTCCCGCCAAAGCGCTGGGCCATCAAACGCCCCCTGCGATGGCGACATAGAGGATCAGCACGATCAGCAAGGCGAAAGACAGTTTTTGCAATCCTGTCTCTGACATGTGGCCTCCAATATCTGTCTGATCCGTTTGTCGAAAGTTAAGGGATCAGCGATCTGTTTACCAGAGAGAACTACGCCGGTTCGTCCTTGCAAGTTGGGTCTGGCCCCTGATCAGCGCTCCTGCGGGCGGTGGTTCAGTTTCGGGTGGATTTGGGGCGCGGCTTGGCCGGTCTTTTGGGTCTGTCGGGGTGGTCCGGTCTGGCTGGCCGGTCCGATGACGGTTTGCCGGCAGGCTTCGCAGCAACCTTGCCCGCAAACCTGTCTGCGGGTTTGCCGGTTGGCTTTACGGCATGTCTGGCGGCGGGTTTCGCGGGGCGGGGCGATGGTTTGCCGGGGCGTTCGCCAAACAGATCAGCCTCGCTTGGGGTGTTGCTGCGCGGTTTGTTGCGCTTTATGGCCAGTTTGCGCGGCTTTGTTGCGCCATCTTGCGGATCATCGCCATATTTCGTGTCCAAACCCAGCTGATCGCGCAACACGCGGCGTCTGACCTCTTCAACGTCACCGGGTTTGATCTGGCCAAGCTGGAACGGGCCGTAAGAGACCCGGATCAGGCGGTTCACCACCAGCCCCACCGCTTCCATCGCGCGGCGGATTTCGCGGTTCTTGCCTTCGCGCAGGCCGATTGTCAGCCATGCATTGGCCCCGATCTGGCGGTCCAGCGTGACGATCATCGGCTGGAAATCTTCGCCATCGGCGGTGATGCCACGGCGTAACGGCTCTAGCTGCGGTTCCGTCACGCGGCCATTCACGCGGACGCGGTATTTGCGCAGCCAGCCTGTTGAGGGCAGTTCAAGCTGGCGTTTGACCGCGCCATCATTGGTGAGCAGCAACAGACCCTCGGAGTTCAGGTCAAGCCGCCCCACCGACATCACACGCGGCATATCTTCGGGCAGGTCATCATAAATGGTGGCGCGGCCCTGTTCGTCCCGCGTGGTTGTCACCAGACCTGTCGGCTTGTGATAGAGCCACAGGCGCGCGGGTTCTGGCGCATCCAGCGGCTTGCCGTTGACCACGATCTTGTCGGCGGGGGTGACATTCAGCGCGGCGCGGGTGATCACCTCTCCGTTGACGGTGACGCGGCCCGCTTCGATCAGCTTTTCAGCCTCGCGGCGGCTGGCGATCCCGGCGCGGGCGATGACCTTGGCGATGCGGTCGCCATCGGTTGACGGGACGGCTGTGGCGGTGGGGGATTTTGGGTTCTGGCTCATGCAGGGGGATTAGCCCAGAATCAGGGCTTGCGAAAGCGCTGATCGCGCGGCAGGGAAGGCGGATGGACTTCACAAGCCACATGTCCGCCGCGTTGGAGCAGGCGCGCGCCGCCGGATTGCGCGGCGAAGTGCCCGTGGGCGCGGTTCTGGTGGGGCCGGATGGGCGTGTTCTGGCGCAGGCGGGCAACCGCACGCGCGCATTGCATGACCCCACCGCCCATGCCGAGATGCTGGTGATCCGCGAGGCCTGCCGCCTGCTGGGGTCCGAGCGGCTGGGCGGATGCGATCTTTACGTCACGCTGGAGCCTTGCCCGATGTGTGCGCAGGCCATTTCCGCGGCGCGGATTGCGCGGCTCTATTATGGTGCTTCAGACCCCAAAAGCGGCGGCGTGGCGCAGGGGCCGCGTATTTTCAGCCATCCGCAATGTCATCATGCGCCCGAGGTTTATGACGGGATCGGCGCGGATGCGGCCAGCGCCCTGCTGCGCGATTTTTTCGCGGACCGGCGGGGCTGACCGCCGGCCCTTGGTCTTCGGCGCGGATCAGATCCGGATCGGCTGCATCACCTGCGGTTCGATCACATCGACACCGGGCAGGGCCTGGGCCAGCACATCTGCCGATTGTTCCAGCAGCGGGAAGGTCCGGTAATGGCAGGGGATCACCTTCTTGAAATCAAAGAATGTCTTGGCAGCATAGGCGGCGCGGCGCATATCCATCGTGAAATGCCCGCCTGCGGACAGGATGCCGATATCGGGCGCGTGCAGATCGTGAAAGATTTTCATATCCGCCATCACATCGGTATCGCCCGAAGCATAGATCGTATGGCCATCGCCTGTGATGATAAAGCCGCATTCGGTGCCTGCGATCCGCGGACCATCGGGGCTGGCAAAGGTTGAGGAATGGACCGCGTTCACCATCGTCACGGTGACCCCGCCCAGATCAATGGTGCCGCCTTTGTTGAAACCGACGGTTTCGATCTTTTCATGCGCGGCCCAATGGCTCATCAGATCATACTGGCCCACGACCGGAATGTTCAGCTTGCGCGACAGGTCCAGCACATCGACCACGTGATCGAAATGGCCATGCGTCAGCAGGATATGCGTGGCGCCTTGGATGGCGGCGTCATGCTGATCCTGTTCCAGCATCGGGTTGCCTGTCAGCCAAGGGTCAAGCAGCAGCACCTTGTCTGCAATCTCGAACCGGAAAGAGCCATGGCCCAGCCAGATGATGTTCATATCGTTCCTCCGTTCATGTTGGCCTCCGTTCATGTTGATTTGGGCAAGCCTAGCATGGCTGAGCGGTTTGACCAGAGAGCAGGCGGCGCGCTTGAAGCATCGGGAGGAATGGATATTTGAAGCAAGAAGAAACGCAAGGTGGCGCGATGGACTGGACGCAAGAGATCAACAGCTATTGTGAGCGGCTGGATGCCGGATACTGGGCCGAGCCGGTCAATGCGCTGACCAATCTGGCCTTTGTGCTGGCCGCTGCCGTGATGTGGCCGCGCGTGGCGCAAATGGGCGAAAGGAGCGGGCTGGCGCGGGCGCTGGTGGTGGTGCTGGCGGTGATCGGGGTGGGGTCATGGCTGTTTCACACCCATGCGCAGGTCTGGTCTGCCATGGCGGATGTGGTGCCGATTGCGGTGTTTGTGCTGCTCTATGTGTTTGTTGCGAACAGGCATTACTGGGGGCTGGGGACAGGGGCGGCGCTGGTGCTGACCGCGCTGTTCGTGCCCTATGCCGCGCTGACGGTGCCGATGTTCCGGATGGTGCCGGGTTTGGGCAGTTCGGCGGGCTATGCGCCGGTGCCTTTGTTGATCGCGATCTATGCGGTCCTGCTGCGCCGCCGCCTGCCGGATGTGGCGCGGGGGCTGGCCTTGGGGGCGGGGATTCTTGTGCTGTCGCTGGTATTTCGCACGCTGGACCAACCGCTGTGTGATCAAGTGCCACTGGGCACGCATTTCATGTGGCACATGCTGAATGCGGTGATGCTGGCATGGATGATCGAGCTATACCGCAGGCATATGCTTGCGGGCGCAGGCGCTGGGCGCTAAACGCAAGGACAAGCTGCCTGACAACCGGAGATCTGCCATGTCGATCGAACCCGAAACCGCCGCGCGCGTGGCCAAACTGGCCCGTATCAAGGTTGAACCCGATGCCTTGGTCGCGCTGGCGGCCGAATTCAACACCATCCTTGGCTTTATTGAGCAACTCAATGAGGTGAATGTGGACGGGATCGAGCCGATGACATCGGTCACACCGATGCGCCTGAAGCGGCGCGCGGATGTGGTCAATGATGGTGACCGCCAGCCGCAGATCCTGAAGAACGCGCCCGATGCGCGCGAGGGCTTTTTTGCAGTGCCGAAGGTGGTGGAATAATGAGCGATCTGACCAAACTGACCCTGTCCGAGGCGCGTGACAAGCTGCGCGCCCGCGATGTCAGCAGCGTTGAGTTGACCCAAGCCTGTCTGGCGCAGATCGAGGCGGCAGGCGCGCTGAATGCCTTTGTGCATCACACGCCCGAGATTGCACTGGAGCAGGCGCGTTCCGCTGATGCGCGGCTGGCGGCGGGCGATGCGCCGGATATGTGCGGCCTGCCGATTGGCGTCAAGGATCTGTTTTGCACCAAGGGCGTGCCCTCACAGGCGGCCAGCCGCATTCTGGAAGGGTTCCTGCCGGAATACGAATCAACCGTGACGCAGCAGTTGTTCGATGCGGGCAGCGTCATGTTGGGCAAGCTGAACATGGACGAGTTCGCGATGGGCAGCTCGAACGAGACCAGCACCTACGGAAATGTGATCAACCCGTGGCGGCGCGGCAATGACGATGCTGCGCTGACGCCGGGCGGATCATCGGGTGGGTCTGCGGCGGCGGTGGCCGCTGATCTGTGTCTGGCCGCGACCGGCACGGATACCGGCGGCTCCATCCGCCAGCCCGCCGCCTTTACCGGCATTGTCGGGATCAAGCCGACCTATGGCCGCTGTTCGCGCTGGGGGGTGGTGGCCTTTGCCTCTTCCTTGGATCAGGCGGGGCCAATGACCAAAACGGTGCGGGATGCGGCGATCATGCTGGGCACGATGTGCGGCCATGACCCCAAGGACAGCACCAGCGCCGATCTGGCCGTGCCCGATTTCGAAGCGATGCTGACGGGTGACATTCGTGGCAAGGTGATCGGGATTCCGCGCGAATACCGCATGGATGGCATGCCCGCCGAGATTGAGGCGCTTTGGTCTGAGGGCACCGATATGCTGCGCGCCGCCGGGGCCGCGATCCGCGAGATCAGCCTGCCGCACACGAAATACGCGTTGCCCGCCTATTACGTGATCGCGCCTGCCGAGGCCTCCAGCAATCTGGCGCGCTATGACGGGGTGCGCTATGGCCACCGCGCCAAGATCGCGCAGGGCGATGGCATCACCGAAATGTATGAAAAAACCCGCGCCGAAGGGTTCGGCCATGAGGTGCAGCGCCGCGTGATGGTGGGCACCTATGTGCTGTCGGCCGGTTTCTATGATGCCTATTACAACCGCGCCCGCAAAGTCCGCGCCTTGATCAAGCGCGACTTTGATGAGGTGTTCGCCGCCGGGATCGATGCGATCCTGACACCGGCCACGCCTTCGGCCGCCTTTGCCTTGGGGCAGATGAAGGACGCCGATCCGGTGCAGATGTATCTGAACGATGTGTTCACCGTGACGGTCAATCTGGCCGGATTGCCGGGTATCGCGGTGCCAACAGGCTTGAACGCGCAAGGGTTGCCTTTGGGGCTGCAACTGATCGGGCGTCCTTGGGAAGAGGGCGATCTGCTGAACACCGCCTATGCGCTGGAACAGGCGGCGGGTTTTGTGGCAAAGCCCAGCAAATGGTGGTAACCCGCACACCGTCCCTGTGGACAATTCGCACAGCTGAGATGGATTTGAAACAGATATGAGACACGCGAGACACGGAATATCGGTGCTGTCAGTCATGGCCTTCGGGGTCTTGTCGGCCTGTTCGCCTCAGGTGCCTGATAGCGGCGCGGGCGTGGGGTTTGAAAACTACGCCGATTATCAGGCGCGTCAGGCGCAACGCGAGCAGCAGTTGCGGGGCCAGTCCCTGCCGCCGCCCGCCACGGTCTCCAGCACACCGCTGAGTGCGATGGGCGATCCAGATTCGCCCGAGCGTCTGGCCGCCGAAACCGCCGCAGCGCTGAACCCCGGCGGGGCTGTCGGGGGTGCTGGTGTGTTTCAGCCGGATGCGGGCGCGGCATCGGCTCCGGCTCCGGTTGCTGTGAACGCGGCAGGCATCAGTCAGGAGAACGATTTTGACGAGGTCGCGGACCTGCGCACGATAGAATCAGACGCCGCACAGATCGCCCGCAACCGGGCGCAGTATCAGGTGATCCAGCCTACGGAATTGCCGCGCCGCAGCGGTGATGGCAGCCCCAATATCGTTGAATATGCCCTGCGCACGACCAATCCCAAAGGTGTGTCGCTCTATCGCCGCAGCGCGTTGAATTTCCAGAACCACGAACGCAACTGCGCGCAATACCCGTCTGCCGATCAGGCGCAGATCGATTTTCTGGCGCGTGGCGGGCCACAGCGGGACCGGCTGGGCCTGGACCCGGATGGCGATGGGTTCGCCTGCGGTTGGGATCCGGCACCGTTCCGGTCGGCCGTGCGGAACTAAGGCTTGGGCGGGCAGGTGCAGATCCTGTCGCGCCCGTCGCCCAATCATGGCCCGCGCCGCGATGGCGCGCGCCCCGATATGGTGGTGATCCATTATACCGCGATGCAGACGGCGGCGGCGGCATTGGAGCGGCTCTGCGATCCGGGCGCAGAGGTCTCGGCGCATTACCTGATTTGCGCGCAGGGCAGGATCTGGCAGCTTGTGGATGAAGACAGGCGCGCATGGCATGCGGGCGCCGGGCGTTGGGGCGATGTGCGCGATGTCAATTCCCGCTCGGTCGGGATCGAGTTGGCCAATCGCGGCGATCATCCTTTTGCCGCAGCGCAGATGGATGCGCTGGAGATGCTGCTGGCGCGGATCATGGCGCGCTGGTCCATCCCCTCCGCGCGGGTCATCGGCCATTCCGATATGGCGCCCTTGCGCAAATCCGATCCGGGGCCGCGCTTTGACTGGCAGCGGCTGGCCCGCCAAGGGCTGTCGGTCTGGCCTGATCCGGCCACGCCTGCACCCTGTGGTGACTTTCTGACCGATGCGGCCTGTTTCGGCTATCACGCCCCAGCAGGCTGCGCCGATCCGCAGGCGGCGGTGCTGGCCGCCCTGCGCCTGCGCTTTCGTCCACAGGCCACCGGGCCGCTTGAGGCCGCTGACAGGGCCATCGCCGCCGCCCTTGCGCATCGCTTCCCCGTTGACCGCACAGACGACAGCGCCTAAAGGGGCAAGGCGCGGAGGGTTGGATGATCGCGGACCGGGGTCTATCGGTCCGAGGAAAGTCCGGACTCCACAAGGCAATGGTGCCGGGTAACGCCCGGCTGGGGCAACCCAAGGGAAAGCGCCACAGAAAACAAACCGCCGTGCTCCGGCACGGTCAGGGTGAAACGGTGGGGTAAGAGCCCACCGCGGGACTGGCAACAGGACCGGCACGGCAAGCCCCACCAGGAGCAATGCCGAATAGGGACCTCGCGCGGGTTGATCGGTGCGCCGATATCACCGCAGGGCAGGCTTTGACCCAGAGGTCCGGGTTGGCAGCTAGAGGGGCCGTGGCAACACGGGCTCAAGATGAATGATCATCCAGAGGGGGAAACCCCTTGGACAGAATCCGGCTTACAGGCCCTCCGCGCGTTTTTCATGGCCTGTGTCGCGCAACCGCATGTGGCGGCCCGTTCCGGCGGCTTCATTGTTCCATAAATACTCATACCCGCCAGATGACCCACATAGCGGGGCGCAAGATTTTTCCCGCCAGTCGCAAAGTTTGCGCTATGATCCATCCGTCCGACAGGGAGGGGCAGGAATATGAGTTTCGTCAAAACACTGGCCACGTTGACCGTGGGGTTTGCGGCTGCCAAAGGCATGCAGAAGGTCAAGGACATGGGCGGCACCGCTGGCGTCAGGGATGCGCTGCGCAAAGCCGGAGAGCCGGGCGGCATGGCCGACGAGATTGGTGCGATGGCGCAGAAAATGGGTGTGCCTGTCCAGCAAGACCAGTTGCGCGGCCTGTTTGCCCGTTTCGGGACAGGGGCCGCCGAGGTGACCGATGCCACCGAGGCAGGGCTTGGCAGCCTGATGGCGGCGATGACAGGCATGGCAGGCGCAGGGGCCAAGGGTCTGGGCGGCATGATGTCGGCCATGACGGATGGCACCGCGCTGGGGCAGATCTCGGAAGATAACGCCAAGCTGATGATCCGGGCCATGATCCAGTCGGCCAAGGCCGATGGTGTGATCGACCCTGATGAGCGCAAGGCGATTCTGGACCATCTGGGCGATGCCTCGGATGAGGAGATCGCCTTTGTCGCGGCAGAGCTGGAAGCACCTGTCGATGTGGCGGCGCTGGCGCAGGACACAGGCGCGCAGATGCGCGCGCAGGTCTATTCAGCGGCGCTGATGGCCGTGCAGGTCGATACCGAGGCCGAACGCAGCTATCTGCGCAGCCTTGCGCAGGCATTGGGGTTCAGCGATGCAGATCGCGATGCGCTGCATCAGACCATGGGACGACCAGCGCTTTGATCACGCAACGCGGCACCGGACAGGGCGCTGCGGGGCGAAAAACAAACACGCGCCATGGCTTTGGCTGTTGACTCTGCCGTGCGCGCGGGTAAAAGCCAGTTTCCATAGAATTTCACGGGCGGCAGCGTCGTCCGGCGTAGGAGAACACCAATGGCGAAGCCGACGACCATCAAGATCCGTCTGAACTCGACCGCGGGCACGGGCCATTTTTACGTGACCAAGAAAAACGCCCGCACCATGACCGAGAAGATGGTGATCAAGAAATATGACCCCGTTGTGCGCAAGCATGTGGAGTATAAGGAAGGCAAGATCAAGTAAGCGATCTGCCTTGCCAGACCGATTTGGGCCACGCCGCGCGCGTGGCCTTTTTCATTTCTACCCAGTTGCAAATGCGTTGCAGGACCAAGTTTGATGCCCAAAGACGGCCATTTCATCAATCGTAGCAACTGGCTGCGCGCCTCTGTGCTGGGGGCCAATGACGGGATTGTCTCTACTGCCAGCTTGCTGGTCGGCGTTACCGCCGCCGGGATGGACCGCAGCGGCGTGCTGCTGGCGGGGCTGGCCGGGTTGACGGCGGGGGCGTTGTCGATGGCGGCGGGGGAATATGTCTCGGTCTCGACCCAGCAGGATATCGAGACCGCAGATCTGGACAGGGAACGCGTGGCGCTGCTCAATGATCCTGATTACGAACTGTCCGAACTGGCCGAGGGGCTGGAGGCGCGGGGCGTGTCGGCGGCTTTGGCGCTGGAAGTGGCGCAGCAGATGACCGACCATGACGCGCTGGACGCGCATGCCCGCGAGGAATTGGGGATGAACGGCCTGTCCGGCAATGCCAATGCGCTACAGGCGGCTTGGGCATCATCGGTCAGCTTCGCGCTGGGGGCGGGGATGCCGCTGGTGGGGGCGGTGCTGGCGCCTGAAGGCTATACAATCGGCACGGTTGCCGTGGTCACGTTGCTGGCGCTGGTGATGCTGGGCGGCGTTGGCGCATGGATCGGCGGCGCGCCGCTGCGCCCCTCGATATTGCGGGTGTTGTTCTGGGGCAGTGCGGCCATGCTGGTCACCGCCGCAGTTGGCCGCCTGTTCGGCGTGCATATCTGACCGATTTGCGGCGCTGGTCTGTTTTGACGCAGGTTGTGCACCCCATCATCCGCAATGCGGGCATCCTGCAGCAAAACGCTAGAGTATCCGTCTTGATCAAGTCGTTTTTGGCGTCCACGTGCGGTCTTGCT
>JBLRWJ010000016.1:0-25430 GCA_047921315.1 Rhodobacterales bacterium
CTCTAAGTCAATCGATGCGGCTGGATTTTCAAGAAATCCGATAAAGACCTATCCGGCAATCGCGGTGCCCTATTTGCCGCTGTCCTGCGCTATGGCTTGGGCTAGAGTGCCTGCAAAAGCCACAAGAAGGAGCGTTTGATGCCCGAGGGATACCTGACCACCCATGTTCTGGATACCGCAAGCGGTTGCCCTGCGGCGGGATTGGCCATTGACCTTTACGCCATTGCAGACGGGCAGCGCGTGCATCTTGCGCGCAAAGTGACCAATGCGGACGGGCGCACCGATGGGCCGATCCTGCCAAAGGGGCAGTTTGCCAGCGGTATCTACGAGCTGGAATTCCACACCGGTGCCTATCTGGATGCAACGGGTACGCCTGCGCAAGAGCCGCGGTTTCTGGATGTTGTGCCGATACGCTTTGGCATTTCCGATGCGGAGGCGCATTACCATGTGCCGTTATTGCTGTCACCTTTCGGGTATTCCACCTATCGCGGGAGTTGAGGGCGGGTTGTCACCGGATGGACAGCGGCGCGCGGGCGGGATATTCAGCGCGGATGGCTCAGACGAAATCAGACCCCAATTACAAGGTGATCGCCGAGAATCGCCGCGCGCGCTATGACTATGCGATCGAGGAGGATATCGAATGCGGTATCATCCTTGTTGGATCAGAGGTCAAATCGCTGCGCGAGAACGGGGCGAATATCGCGGAAAGCTATGCCTCGGTCGAGGAGGGAGAGCTGTTTCTGATCAACGGCTATATCGCGCCCTTTCAGCAAGCCCGCGTCTGGAAGCATGAGGAGCGGCGGCGGCGCAAGCTGCTGGTGTCGCGCAAGGAACTGGCGCGTTTGTGGAATGCGACGCAGCGCAAGGGCATGACGCTGGTGCCCTTGGTGATGTATTTCAACGATCGTGGTTTGGTGAAGCTGAAGATCGGTATCGCCAAAGGCAAAAAGAACCATGACAAACGCGAGACAGAAGCCAAACGGGACTGGGCGCGTCAAAAACAGCGGCTGTTGAAAGACCACTGACAACGCCTGAAAATCCGCCCATTCAGGCGTGATCCAAAACCGTTTCACTTGCCAGCATGTGACCCCCGATGTAGGCAGGAGAAGACGTAAAGACAGGGGGTTTCCCATGGCACTTGATGATCCGAAAACATTGGTGTCCACCGATTGGCTGGCCGCTCATCTGAAGGATCCTGATTTACGGATTCTGGATGCAACCTATTTCATGCCGGGCGATCCGCGTGACGCCAAGGCGGCCTATGCTGCGGCCCATATTCCGGGTGCGCGGTTTTTTGATATTGATGATATCAGCGATCATCGGTCTGATTTGCCGCATATGGCCCCGCCGGTTGAAAAGTTCATGTCCCGGATGCGGGCCATGGGGGTGGGCGACGGGCATCAGGTTGTTGTCTATGATACCGAAGGGTTGTTTTCAGCGGCGCGCGTCTGGTGGCTGTTTCGCTTGATGGGTCAGATGGATATCGCCGTTCTGGACGGTGGATTTCCGAAATGGCTGGCTGAGGGGCGCGAGGTGGAAGACCTGCCGCCCATGGTGCGGGACCGTCATATGACGGTGCGCAGGCAGAACCAGATGGTCAAGGATGTGACGCAGGTTTCGGCGGCCTCCAAGCTGGGCGACTATGAGATCATAGACGCCCGCACGGCCGAGCGTTTCGCCGGTGAGGTGGATGAGCCCCGCCCCGGTCTGCGCAAAGGGCATATTCCAGGGTCTAAAAACCTGCCCTACAAGGATGTTCTGAACCCTGATGGCACCATGCTGGATGCAGATGCGTTGCGCGCTGCGTTTACGGGGGCTGGTGTTGATCTGTCCAAGCCTGCCATCACGACCTGCGGGTCCGGTGTGACGGCTGCGATCCTGAGCCTTGCGCTGGAACGGATCGGCAAGAATGATCATTCGCTTTATGACGGATCATGGAGTGAATGGGGTGCGTTCCCCACACTTCCCGTCGCTACCGGAAAGGCCTGACCGCGATATGTTTTCCAACCTGAAAGAAATGCCCGCAGACAAGATCCTTGCGCTGATGCAGATTTATAAGGATGATCCACGCCCCACAAAGATTGATCTTGGCGTTGGTGTCTACAAGAACGCCGAAGGCGTGACCCCGGTGATGCGTGCGGTCAAGGCGGCTGAACGCAAGCTGGTGCAAGAGCAGACAACGAAATCCTATGTCGGCCTTGCGGGCGATCCGGCGTTTTCGGATGTGATGATCGATCTGGTGCTGGGCAATGCGGTTGCGCGTGACAATGTCGCGGCAGCAGCAACGCCGGGCGGCACGGGGGCCGTGCGGCAGGCGTTTGAAATGATCCGCATGGCCAACCCGGATGCGCGGGTTTTTGTGTCCAATCCGACTTGGCCGAACCACGTCACGATCCTGAACTATCTGGGGATCGAGGTTGTGGAATACCGCTATTTCGATGCCGAGACGCGGGGCGTTGATTTTGATGGTATGCTGGCTGATCTGGCCGATGTGCGTGCCGGTGATGTGGTTTTGCTGCACGGCTGCTGCCACAACCCGACAGGCGCCAATCTGAATATGACGCAGTGGCAGGCGGTGGTTGATCTGCTGCTCAAGACCGGCGGTATCCCGATGATCGACATTGCGTATCAGGGTTTCGGGGATGGTCTGGACGCAGACGCGCAGGCGGTGCGGTTGGTGGCGTCTTCGGTGCCTGAATGTTTGATTGCGGCCAGTTGTTCCAAGAATTTCGGGATTTACCGTGAGCGGACCGGCCTTCTGATGGCTGTGGCCCAAGACAAGGGATTGCGCGGTTTGACCCAAGGTTCCTTGAACTACCTGAACCGTCAGAATTTTTCCTTTCCGCCAGATCACGGCGCACGCGTAGTGACCGAGATCCTGACAGATCCGGCGCTGCGCGCGGATTGGGCTGAGGAGTTGGAGGATGTGCGCCTGTCGATGCTCGGCTTGCGCGAGCAATTGGCCGCAGAGTTGCAGCGTCTGGCAGGGTCTGACCGCTTTGGGTTCATTGCGCAGCATCGCGGTATGTTCTCGCGCCTTGGCACAACGCCCGAGATGGTGGCACGCCTGCGCGAAGAGCATGCGATCTACATGGTGGGTGACAGCCGCCTCAATATCGCCGGGTTGAACAAACACACGGTGCCGATTCTTGCCAAAGCAATCGTCGATACTGGCATCTGATCCCTGACAGGGTGGGGTTGCCTCCACCCTTTTTAGCGGCCCCGTTTTCTATCTGGATTTTGCCAAGACACGAAAAAACCCCCAGTTTGCAGGCTGGGGGTTTATGTATTGATGTGAATGGATCAGTTGATCAGTCCGGCATGGCGCATGGCGTCATCCATCCGCGCTTTCACCGAATCGGTCAGCCCTACCAGCGGCAGGCGCACCTCGTCGCTGCACATGCCCAGACGCGACAGCCCGTATTTCGCACCGGCAACGCCGGGTTCGGCGAAAATAGCCTCGTGCAGCGGCATCAGGCGGTCCAGCAATGTCAGCGCCGTGGCATAATCGCCCCTAAGCGTCGCCGTCTGGAATTCGGCGCAAAGTTTGGGCGCGACATTCGCTGTCACCGAGATACAGCCGACACCACCATGGGCGTTAAAGCCCAGCGCCGTGGCGTCCTCGCCCGAAAGCTGGATGAAATCCGGCCCACAGGTCATGCGCTGCTTGGGCACGCGGCTCAGATCCGCGGTGGCATCCTTGACGCCAACAATGCGGGGCAGTTTGGCCAGTTCACCCATGGTCGAGGGCAGCATATCCACAGCAGACCGGCCGGGAATGTTGTAGATGATGATGGGCAGGTTGCAGCAATCATGGATCTCTTTGAAATGCGCGATCAGCCCGGCTTGCGTTGGCTTGTTATAATAGGGCGTCACCACAAGGGCGGCATCCGCGCCCACCGCTTCGGCATGTTGGATCAGCCGAATACCCTCGGCTGTGTTGTTCGAGCCGGCACCGGCGATCACTGGAATACGCCCCGCCGCCGCCTTCACCACTTCTTCGATCACAATCTCATGCTCGCGGTGCGTCAGGGTGGGGCTTTCGCCGGTTGTGCCCACAGGCACCAACCCATGAGAGCCTTCGGCGATATGCCAATCGACAAGTTTCTTGAGCGTCTCAAGATCCAGCGCGCCGTTCTTGAACGGCGTGATGAGGGCGGGAATGGACCCTTTGAACATGACACGCTCCTTTTTTGTCGTTGTCGTGACGGCACCTTGCCGCCGGTGGTTGCCAGACCCCGTTCCGCCTGTCACCAACGTGAATTGAAGCCTTGGATTCGGGGTTGTAGTCTGGCGCTGTCTATCCTTTGTCCCTTAGGAAAAAGCAAGAGATGTTGCGAAACGCATTCCTGTCGGCCGCCTTTGTCGGTCTTGTCACATCAACCGCTGCCTTTGCGCAAGAGACAGCGCCGCAGCCTTTGGCCTCGGCGCTTGCTGCTGTGCGGGCAGGCAATTGGGACAATGCCGCCAGCATTGCACAGCGCGCCGGTCCCGAGGCGAGCACGCTGGTCGAATGGCACCGCCTGCGTGCAGGTCACGGACGCCCGGCCGAGGTGCTGGCTTTTCTGGACAGCCATGCAGACTGGCCGGGTCTGGCCCTTTTGCGCCGCCGGTCGGAAGAGGCGTTTGTTACGGCAAGCGATACCGAGGCGTTGCGCTTTTTTGCCGATTATACACCCCAGACCGGAACAGGCGCCTTGCGCCATGCCGCAGCATTGAAAGCTGCCGGACGCGTGAAAGAGGCCGAGGCTTTTGTGGTTCAGGCATGGCAAACACTGGCCTTGGACCGTTTGCAGCAGGATGTGTTCCTTGAACTGCACGCCCCGCTGATCGCGCCGCATCATGAGGCGCGTATGGATATGGCCTTGTGGCGGGGGCTGACAGGTGATGCGGAGCGGATGCTGCCGCTTGTCGGTGCGGATTGGCAGGCGTTGGCCAAGGCACGGTTGGGATTGAAGGCGCAACAGGATGGTGTGAACAGCCTGATCAATGCGATCCCCGCCGCGTTGCAGGATGATCCCGGGCTTGCCCATGACAGGTTCAACTGGCGCGTTCAGAAGGGCCTGACAGACAGTGCGATTGAATTGTTGCTGGCGCGATCATCCTCGGCCGCTGCATTGGGTGAAGCGCAGCGTTGGGCAGGGTGGCGCGCTTATCTGGCGCGGGCGCAAATGCGTGCGGGCAACGCCGATACCGCCTATCGTCTGGCGGCATCGCATCAATTGTCCGATGGTGCCAGCTATGCTGATCTGGAATGGCTGTCTGGCTATATTGCACTGACATATATGCAGGATACCGATCTGGCGCTGGATCATTTCCAGCGGTTCCGGATGGCCGTTGGCACGCCGATATCATTGGGGCGTGCCGGATACTGGATTGGTCGCGCGCAAGAGGCGGCAGGCGATGCCGAAGCCGCCGCGCAGGCCTATGCCGAAGGTGCGGCGTTTCAAACAAGCTTTTACGGATTGCTGGCGGCAGAGCGGGCAGGCATTGCGCCCGACTCTGCGTTGAAAGGCGCCGAGGTTCCATCAGATTGGCGCAACGCCGCTTTTACACAGACATCCGTATTCCGGGCCGGACAGCTTTTGCAACGCGCTGGTGAGGCGAATTTGGCCAAGCAGTTCTTTACGCATCTGGCAGAAAGTCTGGATGCAGAAAGTCTGGCGCAACTGGGAGAGATGGCGCTGGAGCTGGATGATCCGCATCTGGCCGTGATGATCGGCAAAGCGGCGGCAAATCAGGGTGTCACGCTTCCGCGCCCCTATTATGCGTTGCATCCGATGCAAGACATGCGCCTGCCCGTGCCGATGGAACTGGCCAAGGCGATAGCCCGCCGCGAAAGCGAGTTTGATCCCGGTGTGGTCAGCGGTGCCGGTGCGCAGGGGTTGATGCAGTTGATGCCCGGCACCGCCGCCGAGGTTGCCCGCGATCTGGGGCTGACGCATGAAGCAGGCCGCGTTTTGTCAGACTGGGCCTATAACACACGGCTTGGTAGCGGTTATCTGGCGCGGCTGGGGGCTGATTTCGGTGGCAATATCGTGATGGTGTCGGCAGCGTATAATGCAGGGCCGAGCCGTCCGATCCGCTGGATGAGTGAACTTGGTGATCCGCGTGGCACCACGGAAGACCGTGTTGTGGACTGGATCGAGCATATCCCTTTCACAGAAACGCGCAATTACGTCATGCGCGTGGCTGAATCGCTGCCCATTTATCGTGCAAGGCTGGGGGGTGACCCGCATCCTGTCCGGTTCAGCGCGGAACTGACCGGATCAACGGTTCTGCCGCTCGCGCCATAGGGTGAAAAGGCCCGCCGCCACGATCAGCCCTGCGCCGATGGCAACATTGGTGCGGATCGTCTCGGAAAAGACAAGGATGCCCAGCACCGATACGAAAACCAGTTGCAGATAGGCAAAGGGTTGTACGGCGCTGGCTTCGGCGACTTCGTAACATTTGATCAGCAACCAGTGACCCAAAGCCCCGGTGATGCAAAGCAGCCCCATCCAGCCCCAATCCGGCATGGTCATGGGTTCCCAAAACCATACGCCAACGGATGTCATCGCAGCAGAGCCGACTGTGCCGGTCCAGAAAAAGCTGGTGGCGGTGCTGTCTTGACGGGCTGCATAGCGGGTCAGCAGGCCATAAAGCGCGAACATCAAGGCCGCGATCAGGGGGACGATCGCCTCGATCCGGAACACGCCGAAACCCGGTTGCAGGATGATCAGCACCCCGATAAAGCCGACGCCGATAGCAGCCCAGCGCCGCCAGCCGACCCTTTCGCCAAGAACCGGCCCTGACAGCGCGGCCACCAGCAGGGGGTAGCAGGTAAAGACCGCATGGCTTTCAATCAGGCCCAGAATGGTGAAGGCCAGCACCATCACGCAGATTTCCGTGACCAGAAGAATGGCGCGAAACGCTTGGAGAATTGGCTGTTTGGTCTTTGCCGCAGCGCGCAGCCCGCCTGCTTTGCGCGCTGCTATGGACATGACGAATGCGGCAAAAAACCAATAGCGGATCATGATCACCATGAACACGTTATATTCCCCGGCCAGATGCCGCGAGATGCCGTCTTGCATCGCAAATACAAAGGTTGTGGCGATCATCAGCATGATGCCAAGACGGGTATTCTGTTCGGTCATGCTGGGGCCTTCCGCGCCACGGTCATATGTCTTTTTCTGCCATAGCCGGGCTTACGTTCCACATCAAAGCCAGCGGCCTGCAATCCGCGCCGGACAAAACCCGCAGCGGTATAGGTTGCAGCGGTTCCATTCGCTACCGTATGTTTTGCGACTTCAAGCAGCAGATCCTCTTGCCACATCTGCGGATTTTTCGCAGGCGAGAATCCGTCAAGAAACCAAGCATCGGCGCGGCCATGCCACCGCGACAGCGTCTGGCGCGCATCGCCCTGGATCATGGTAAACTCCAGATCCGTCAAGCTGAACCTATGGGGCGCGCTTGACCAGAAAGGTGCCAGCTCTGCCCCCAAAGGGGCAAGCTGCGGAAAGGCCGATTGCGCGCGCAGCATGTCGGCTGCTGTCATGGGGTAGGCCTCAAACGTGGTGAAATGAAGCCTGCCCTTCTGGCCTGTGTCGCGCCACAAGTGCAGCGCGGCCAGCAGGTTCAATCCGGTGCCAAAGCCAAGCTCGGCGATGTGAAAGCCATCATGAAAGCGCGCAGGCAGGTCATTGCCAGCAAGAAACACATGCAACGTTTCGGCCAACCCGCCTTGAAGCGAGAAATACGGATCGTCAAAGCGGGTAGACACGGGCAGTTCGCCCTCGCGCCATTCAATATGTGCGGACTGGTCTTGCACGGGGGTATCCCTTAGGACAGGCGCTGAAATCAGCGTGACAATGCAAAGGATGACAGCGAATGGCAATGGCGGATGTGACCGTTCTGGGGGCCGGTATCTTTGGCCTGTCAGTTGCTTGGGCTTGTGCGCAAAAAGGGGCGGCGGTGCGTGTGATTGACCCTTATGGGCCGGGGGCTGGCAGCAGCGGCGGTATCGTGGGGGCACTGGCACCGCATGTGCCGGAGAATTGGAATGAAAAGAAAGCGTTTCAGCTTGAAAGCCTGCTGATGGCCGCTGATTTCTGGGATGGAATAGAGGCGGCATCAGGGATGACCGCCGGCTATGCCCGATCCGGTCGGCTGCAGCCCATCGCAGATGCGGCGGGTTTGGATCTGGCAAGGGCGCGTGCGCAATCTGCCGCATCGCTTTGGCAAGGGCAGGCCGCATGGGAGGTTGTCCGCGCCGATAGCTTTGATGGTTGGAAACCGGACAGTCCAAGCGGCTGGCTGATCCGCGATACGCTGACCGCGCGCTTGCATCCGCGCAAGGCCTGTGCGGCGCTTGTTGCGGCGCTGGGCGCCAAAGGTGCGCAAATTGTGGCTGATGGCCCGATGGAGGGCGCGGTTATTCACGCCACTGGCGTGGCCGGTCTGAGCGCGTTGAATGCGGCATTGACGCCAAGCTTTGGCAATGGCGTCAAGGGGCAGGCTGCGTTACTGGCGCTGGATCGGCGCGACGCGCCGCAGCTTTTTGTTGATACGCTTCATATCATTCCGCATGCGGATGGAACCGTTGCCATCGGCTCTACCAGCGAACGTGACTATGATGACCCCGCCAGCACGGATGACCAGCTTGAGCAGTTGATTGATCGTGCCCGTGCCGCAGTGCCTGATTTGCGCGATGCGCCAGTGATCGGGCGTTGGGCCGGGGTGCGGCCCCGGTCACGGAGCCGGGCGCCGGTGCTGGGGGTGCATCCGGTGTATAGCGATCAGTTCATTGCCAATGGCGGCTTCAAGATCGGCTTTGGCATGGCGCCCAAAGTGGCGCAGGTGATGGCTGATCTGGTGCTGGACGGGGTGGATCACATTCCGGCAGGTTTCCGGCCAGAGGCCAGCCTGTAACCTGTCAGCCTGCCTGCGCTTGCATACATTGCCGGCCATCAGGCCCACGCACCCACATTGTGCCATCGTCGCACCAGCACAGATCAGCCGCTTCAAAATGCATCAAAGGGGCTGTTGCGCGGAAACTGAAGCTGCGCAACTGCCCCAGTTTTTCTGCCGCCAGCAACATCAAATGCTGTGCCAGTAGCGGCCCATGTGTCACCAAGCCTGCATAGGCTTCGACATCGCGGGCATAATCCAGATCGTAGTGGATGCGATGGCCATTGAACGTCAATGCGGAGTAGCGGAACAGAAGTGTCGTATCAAAATGCACAGTGCGGCACGCGTCCTCATCATGGCGTGCTTTGGGAGGTGCGGGTGATGCTGCTTCCTCTGACGGGTCTTGGCGGTAGACAAGATCCTGCCATTCGGTCACGCATGGTTGCCCGTTTTGCGTGATCTCGTGGCGCAATGTGACAAAACCAAGCGGTCCTGTGCGCCCTGTCTTTTGGGTAGCGCTTTCGACAACGGTTCCCTTCTGCGCCGCGATCCCCGCGATCAGCGGCGCGTTGAAGGCCAGACGCCCGCCTGCCCACATGCGGCGCGGCAATCCCAGATCGGGGATCAGGTCAAGCCCGGTTGCCGGATGACCATCACGCCCCAAAAGCGCGGGCGGTTGCGGTTGCCAGAAATACAGTTGATGAAAAAACGGCGGCAGGGGGCTACCTGCCGTGATTGTAGCCTGCTGCCCCAGCGCGATCTGCAAGGCTGCAGCGCGGGCAGGGTCCATCACATCGGCGACGGTTTGACTGTTGGTTTGATCGGGTTCATTTTGCATCAGCGCAGATTAGGCGCGGGCCTGACAAGGGACAATGGCGAAATGATGCCAAGGATTACCGCGCTGGATCATCTGGTTCTGACCGTGGCGGATATTGATCGCACGGTTACATTCTATGTCAGCGTGCTTGGTATGCGCGCCGAACAGTTTACGCCTGCGGATGGATCAACCCGCGTGGCGCTGGCCTTTGGCGTGCAAAAGATCAATCTGCATCAGGCAGGCGCCGCGTTCCGGCCCCATGCTGCCAATGTGCAGGCTGGCTCTGCTGATCTGTGCTTTCTCAGCGATACAGCATTGGAGATGTGGCAAGAGCATCTCGCGGCGCAAGGCATCGCTATTGAGGAAGGCCCGGTTCGCCGCACAGGCGCGCAAGGGCCGATCCTGTCACTCTATCTGCGCGATCCTGATGGTAATCTGGTCGAAATATCCAACAAGATCGGGCGCTAGATTTCAGCCGTTTGCCTTGGGCGTGATGTTTCGCACCAACCCTTCTTGTGCCACATTGGCCACCATCCGCCCGTCCCGCGTGAAGATACGGCCCCGGTTAAAGCCGCGTGCGCCCCCGGCCCACGGGCTGTCCATCGTATAGAGCAGCCAGTCATCCATGCGGAAATCATCATGCACCCAAAGCGCATGATCAAGGCTGGCAAATTGCATGTCTGGATCGGTGAACGCCTTGCCATGCGGCATCATGGAGGTGCCCAGCAACCCCATATCCGATGCAAATGCCAGTGCTGCACGGTGAATGGCCGTATCATCAGACAGCCTGCCACGGGCGCGAATCCAGATGGTTTGCGCGGGCGTGCGCGCGCTGCGGTCAAAAGGCGGGCGTGGTGTTGTGGCGCGCATCTCAATAGGGCGGGGTGTCTTGAGCCAGTTGCGAAATGCCTCTGGCAAGGCATCACCCATCCTTGCGGCAAGAACCTCTTCAGGTTCCAGATCCTCGGGTGCGGGCACATCAGGCATATCGTCCTGATGCGCCAGACCAGATTCCGGCACATGGAAAGAGGCGGCAAGGTTCAGGATCGGTTTGCCATGCTGGATCGCCACAACGCGCCGCGTTGCAAAGCTGCCGCCATCGCGGTCACGCTCAACCCGGTAGAGCACTGGCTGTGTCGCATCACCCGGACGCATGAAATACCCATGCAAGGAATGGTTGGGGCGGGAGGGATCAACCGTCATGGTGGCGGCCATCAATGCCTGCCCGATCACCTGCCCGCCAAAGCTGCGGCCGCGCCCCTGCGGCGTGGCGATACCGCGATAGAAATCTTCCTCGATCCGCTCAACGGTCAGAACGCGTGTCAGACTGTCCGCAAGTTGCTGATCGGTCGGGGAGGGGGTATTCTCGGTCATCGGATCTTTTCCTTGGGGCAGTGGGTTTTAATGCGCCTCAGCCCAGTTGGCGCCGCGCCCCGCATCCACAATCAGCGGCACATCCAGTTTCAGAACAGGCTCGCAGGCGGATTGCATCACATCGCGTGCGGTGCTGATCAGATGATCTGCCGCGCCTTCATCCACTTCGAAGATCAGTTCGTCATGAACCTGCAGCAGCATGGTTGCGGGCTGGCCCTTGATCGCCGCAGGCATGCGGATCATGGCGCGCCGGATGATATCAGCGGCAGTGCCCTGAATGGGGGCGTTGATCGCGGCGCGCTGGGCGAATCCGGCTGTGGGGCCTTTGGCGCTAATCTCGGGCGTATGGATCTTGCGGCCGAACAGGGTTTGCACATAGCCATGTTCCTTGGCGAAACCTTTGGTATCGGCCATGTAATCCTTGATGCCGGGGAACCGCTCGAAATAGCGATCAATAAAGCCCTGCGCCTCGGCCCGCGGAATGCGCAGGTTGCGCGCCAGCCCAAAGCCGGAAATGCCGTAGATGACGCCAAAGTTGATCGCCTTGGCTCGGCGGCGAATATCCGGCGTCATGTCCTCCATCGGGACATCGAACATCTCGGAGGCGGTCATGGCGTGAATATCCTGCCCCTCGCGGAAGGCCTGTTTCAGCGCGTCGATCCCCGCGATATGGGCCAGAATGCGCAGTTCGATCTGGCTGTAATCCAAGCTGACCAGAACACGGCCCTGCGGGGCAACAAAGGCCTCGCGGATGCGGCGCCCCTCCTCGCTGCGGATCGGGATGTTCTGCAGGTTCGGATCGGTCGAGGATAAACGGCCCGTATTCGCGCCAGTTTGCATGTATGAGGTATGCACCCGTCCGGTTTCAGGGTGGATGTGGTTTTGCAATGCGTCAGTATAGGTTGACTTCAGCTTGCTCAGCTGCCGCCAGTCCAGCACCCTGCCCGGCAGATCATGCATGGTGGCCAGATCTTCCAGCACATCAGCCCCGGTGGCATAGGCCCCTGTCTTGCCCTTCTTGCCGCCTTCCAGCCCCATCTTGTCAAACAGAATCTCGCCCAGCTGTTTCGGGCTGCCGACATTGAAGGTTTCACCGGCCAGGTCGTGAATCTCGGCCTCCAGCCCCGCCATCTTTTGCGCAAAGGCGTTGGACATCCGGCTGAGCGTGTCACGGTCAACCTTGACGCCCGCCATTTCCATCTGTGCCAGCACCGGCACCAGCGGCCGTTCCAGCGTTTCATAAACGGTTGTGACATGCGCCCGGTGCAGTTGCGGGCGGAAAAGCTGCCACAGGCGCAACGTGATATCCGCATCCTCAGCCGCATAGGTCACAGCGTCATCCACAGGCACCCTGTCAAAGGTGACCGCCGCTTTGCCGCTGCCCAACAAGGATTTGATCGGGATCGGGTCATGCCCCAGATAACGCTCGGACAAAGTATCCATGCCATGACCGTGCAACCCTGCATTCAGCGCATAGGAAATCAGCATCGTGTCATCGATGGGGGCAACATCTATCCCGTGGCGGGCAAAAATCTTGGCGTCATATTTCATGTTTTGCCCGATCTTGAGGATACTGTCATCCTCAAGAACCGGCTTCAAAGCGGCCAGAACATCGGTTAGCGGCAATTGCCCCTCGGCCAGACTATCGGACCCGAACAGATCATCCGCCGCCCCTGCTTTGTGACCCAGCGGGATGTAACACGCGCTGCCAGCCTCTACGCAGAGCGAGATACCAACCAGATCGGCGCGCATTTCATCAAGGCTGGTGGTTTCGGTATCCACCGCAACATGGCCCCTGTCCCGGATCAGGGCGACCCAGCGTTCCAGTGCGGCCATATCCGACAGGTGTTCATAGGTCTTTGGAAAAGGAATCGTTTCTGCGGATTTGTCCTGCTCTGCAGGCTCTGCGCCTGCGGGATCAGTATCCTTGATCACAGGGGCATCCACCCCCAGCGTGGATGATATCCGCTTGGTCAGCGTGCGGAATTCCATCTCGGCCAGAAAGGCCAGCAGGCGTTCGGGATCAGGCTCGCGGATTTCCAGATCATCAAGGGTGAAATCCAGTGACATCTCGCAATCCAGCTGGACAAGCCGCTTTGACAGCTCGATCTGGGCGCGATGCTGCGTCAGCACTTCACGGCGCTTGGGTTGCTTGATTTCCGCAGCACGGTCCAGCAACGCCTCAAGCGAGCCATATTCATTGATCAGCAGCGCCGCTGTCTTGATCCCGATACCCGGCGCGCCGGGGACGTTATCCACCGAATCTCCCGCCAATGCCTGCACATCGACCACCTGTTCGGGGGCAACGCCGAATTTCTCGAACACGCCGTCACGATCAATCCGGCGGTTTTTCATCGGGTCCAGCATCTCAACGCCGTCACCGACCAGTTGCATCAGGTCTTTGTCCGAACTCACAATCGTGACACGGCCACCCGCCGCGCGCGCCTGACAGGACAGGGTGGCGATGATATCATCGGCTTCAAACCCTTCCAGTTCCTTACAGGCGATATTGAACGCTTCGGTCGCGGTGCGGGTCAGGGGAATTTGCGGGCGCAAATCCTCAGGCATCGCCTCACGATTGGCCTTGTACAGATCATACATATCGTTGCGGAATGTATGGCTGCCCTTGTCAAAAATAACCGCAACATGCGTGGCCGCATCCGCGCCGCTGTTATTCTCGACATAGCGTTGCAGCATATTGCAAAAGCCGGAGACCGCCCCGATCGGAAGCCCGTCTGATTTACGCGTCAGCGGCGGCAGCGCGTGATAGGCCCGGAAGATAAAGGCCGAGCCGTCGATCAGATGCAGGTGGCAACCCTTGCCAAATCTCATGCGCGCCTCCTTTTGCAGGCCTGCGGCCCGCTGCTTCTTCTTGCTTCCAATATCCCCGCCGGAGGCATCCGCCGGATCAGTCATCTGCCCGGCATGCGGTCAGACTTTCCCCTCGAAATCCCGGTGGACGTATTTGCAATCACAGTAGGGGCATTCCACCCATCCTGTGTCATGCGGAATTTGGAGCCAGACGCGTGGATGACCAAGCGCGCCCCCGCCTCCGTCACAGGCCACACGGTGGCTGTCGACAACCTTTGTTTCTGGTGCCTCGATCGTCATCTTCGGGACATTCCCTTTTCCGGCTAACTGGATTAGGTCCGTTATGAGCGATGAGACGGGCAGGGGCAAGTAGACCATGAGCAGCAATGCGATCGAAATCCGGGGGTTGGTGAAAACCTATCGCGGCTCCAATGGACAGCCTGAGAAACAGGCGCTGAAAGGTATTGATCTGGATATTCCCACCGGGTCGGTGTTCGGGTTGCTGGGGCCGAATGGCGCGGGCAAGTCTACATTGATCAATATCCTTGCCGGGCTGGTGGTTAAAACGGCAGGTCATGTGCGGATATGGGGGTTTGATCAGGATGTGAATCCCCGCCAGTCGCGTGCGGCTATCGGGGTGATGCCGCAGGAATTGAACCTTGATCCTTTTTTTACGCCGCGCGCCGCCCTTGAGGTGCAGGCAGGTCTATATGGCGTGCCCAAATCACAACGGCGCAGCGATGAGATTCTGGCTCTGATCGGGTTGGAGGACAAGGCCGAGGCCTATGCCCGCACCCTGTCTGGCGGGATGCGGCGGCGGCTTTTGCTGGGCAAGGCACTGGTGCATCACCCGCAGGTTCTGGTGCTGGATGAACCCACAGCCGGGGTGGATATCGAACTGCGCCAGATGCTTTGGGCCAATGTGCGCAAGTTGAATGATGACGGGATGACCATCATCCTGACAACGCATTATCTGGAAGAAGCCGAAGAAATGTGTGACCAGATTGCGATTATCAACCAAGGCCAAGTGGTTGCACGCGACAGCACATCGGCGCTTTTGGGGCTTATGGACCGAAAGACAATGGTAATACATCCTTCAAGCCCGGCGGACACGCTGCCGCAGGGGGCGGGGCTTGATGTGACGCGCAGGGCTGATGGGTCATTGGCCATCAGCTACCACACGCAGCAAACCTCGGCCGAGGAGGTGCTGGGCGCTGTGCACGCGGCGGGGGTTTCTATCCGCGATGTCAAAACGGAACAGGCCGATCTGCAGGATGTCTTTTTGAACCTGACGCGTTCTGCCTGACATGCGGATGCGCTCCGCGCGGGGATATTTTTGGCAAGAAGAAGCGGGCGCGGGGTTATTCCACGCGTTGCAGCATCCGGCCCAGAACGCGCCCGCCCAAGATGTGAACGTGCAGATGCGGAACTTCTTGCACTCCAGCCTCGCCTGCGTTCGAGATGGCGCGGAAACCGCCGCCGCCAAAGCCTGGCTGCACCTGCATGATTCGGCACACTTCGCCTATGGCGCGGGTGAAATCGATGATTTCAGCCTCTGACGCGTCCTGCGCGAAATGGTCATAGGTGACATAGGGGCCTTTGGGGATCACCAGTACATGCACGGGGGCTTGTTCGGAAATATCGTGGAACGCCAGCGAATGTTCGGTTTCCAGCACTGTGCGATTTGGGATTTCACCACGCAGGATTTTTGCGAACACGTTCTGGTCGTCATAGCTATAGGCCATTGGGCACCTCAGTCAGCGTAAAGATAATCGGTTGCGATGATTTCATGCGCCTTGTCGTGGGGAATGGCAAGAAACCGGGCCAGTTTCTGCGTTGTCTCCTCGATCGGGTCGATTTCGCGGATGCGGTGGTGGTTCTCGAAGTTCTGATCGCGAATCCGGTCTCTTTCGAATGTCATGTCGTTGCGGATTGTCGGCAGCAGGCGTGCGAGGGTGTCAGGCGGGGTCTGTTCCCCGGCGAGCCCGACACGTTTGGCGTGGCCGATCAGGTAGTCATCCGAAAACTGACATTCTATCTCCAGCAGGCGGGTGGTGGACCGATCGCCGCAGAAATCTTGCAGCAAGTCCAGATTGCCGGGGTCCATGCAGACGATCAGGCGATCTGTATCATAATAGTCAAACAGCATCCGCATCAGCGCGCGCCGGTGGCGGGTGCGTTTTCCAAGGCTGGACTGGATACCGCCCAGATCCGGCAGATGGGTGCTTTCTTCGTTGAACAGGTATTCAATGGCCGGCACGTTGGTGACCTGCTGGATCCGGTGGAGCAGGCGCTTGGCCACGTGCCATTTCTTGCACACGAGGATCATCAGTTCCCGTTCGCGGCCCAAAGTGCTTTCGCTTTCCCAGAAACGCGATGCGAAGCGGCGGCCATCGCGGCCCCGGCCAGCGAGAAACTTGTAGAGGCTGCGCCCCTCGTTCGAGATCTGGAACCGCACGCCTTCGGCTGCGTACAGATCCCCGAGCCGCGCTTTCAGTTTTGTTGCGCCGGGGCTGATTTTGCGGGCGAACAGAAAATCCTGACTGAGCAGAAGATCATAGTGGTCATTATAGAATGTGATCGGCATCCCGTAGTCGGAAAACATCAGAAATGTCAGCGTTCTGCTGTCAATCTCGGTCTTTGGGATCAGGTGGCGCACGAGGGTCTGAAAGAACGTTTCATCGGGAATCCATGTCGTGCGGAAAAAGCGCATCACGTCACGGCGGTCACGTGTGAAGGCGAGAATCTGCTCTATGGTGCGGCGGCGCAGGCACCACCACTGGCTGCCGATCTGGATTTGCATATCTTGCGGGACGGCGCGTGTCAGGCCAAGTTTTCTCTGCAGGTTGAACGCGGCATAGAACAGCCGTTGGTGTTTGCGTTCATTGAAGACATGGCGATAGATCAGCCGCTCTTCCTTGATACCTGTCTTGATCCAGTCGCTTTCATAGAAATCAAAGCTTTCGATATAGTCAGCATCGCGCGCATCAAGGAAATCATGGGCATATTCAGCAGATTTTATCGCCATGCAATCGCCTGACAGCATGTAAAAATGCGTGGCGCGCGGAAAGGCATCTACGGCTGATTGCACCGCGTTCAGCGTGGCCTGAACCAGTGACCATTCCCCCCAGCCGCATTTGATCCGGCGTTTGGCAAAGGTCACGTTTGGATTGTCGCGCAGCGCGGTGCGGATTGTTTGGTAATGGGCGTGACTGGCGCGGCCATCGAAATGGATCGCCATATAGTCACCCACAGCCGTAAGGCGTTGCGCCTGAGCGATAATCGCCTCCGGGTCCTTGTGGCACAGAAGAATGAATGCAATTCTTGCCATTAAGGGAACAAGAGCCTTTGGTTGCGATGATGGAACGAGTGTTACTTAAGCAAGTGTCCTGAATAAACAGGGTTTCTTTCGATTTTGCAAAGTTGGTATAGTAAGTCACATAAAAAGACGCAGCTCAGGAGGCAGGGCAAGTGGGGTTTCCCGGCACATGGATGACGGAAAGCGAAAGCGTGGTCTATCGCGTGGTGCCCAAATGCGCCTGCTCGACCATAGGTCAGATCCTGTACTATTCGGATCACGGGGTATTTTTTGACGGGGATATCCACGATTCCACCAGCGGGCTGCACAAATGGGCGCAAGCCGATAGTCAGGCGCTGATCGAGAGAACGGTCAAGGACCATGCTGCCTATGCGTTCACCTGCGTGCGCAATCCCTACACGCGCATTCTGTCCTCATTTTTTGATAAAATCTGCGGGATCCAGCGAAATGGCCGGCGCTATCGTGGTAATCTGGTGCCGATGCTGACCCAGAAATACGGGGTGGATGTGGGCGGTCCGGATGGCACGCAGGAGTTTGACCAGATCCGCAGCTTCAGGCGCTTTTTGCTGTTTGCCCGCGATACCATCCGTTGGCGGCGCCCGATGGAGCCTGACATACATTGGTCAGCCATGTCAGGCCATGTATCGACCTTCATCGTGAATGGCGGCACCTATGACAATATTTTCTGGACCGAGGCGTTCAATGACGGGATGCAATCCGTTCTTGATGCCATCGAGACCCCGCATCAGGTTGATCTGGCCACGATCCCGCGGTTCAACGAATCCGAGGGGCATGGCCCCAAGCGGCTCCATCCGGTTGAGGCGTATTTCGATGATCTGTCCATGCATCTGGTCTATGAGATCTACAAACGGGATTTTGACCTGTTCAAGTATGATGTCGAGAACCCGTCCAACAAGATGCCGATTGCCGAGATTGACCTGCAAGAGGTGCATGCAAAGCTGGGTGACTAGGGCTGCATCAGTGCCGGAAGATCGCCGTTCAATCCGGCGGCTTCCCGCATAAAGCCGCGCCGCAGGCCGGGGATGGCATTGATCACGCCCATCCCGATATCGCGCCCCAGCCGCAGCAACGGGTTATCGCTGGCGAAAATCCGGTTGGTCATATCGGTTGCCAAAGCGAGCGTTGCGGTATCAAAGCGGCGCCATTCCTGATAGCGTTGCAGCACCGTTGCGGTGGCAATATCCTCGCCGCGGTGTTTGGCATCTGACAGAACCTGTGCCAGTGCCGCGATATCGCGCAAACCAGCGTTCAGCCCTTGGCCGGCGATAGGGTGCACGCCATGTGCGGCATCCCCGATCAGTGCCAGCCGGGGCGCGATAAAGCTGTTGGCCAAGGTCAGGTTCAGCGGATAGGTGAAGCGCGCCCCGGCCAGCCTGATCTGACCCAGAAAATCCCCAAAGCGCGGGCGCAGCATGGTCAGATAATCCTCATCCGGCAATGCGTTGAAAGCCGCCGCATTGGTATGTGTTTCGGACCAGACGATAGAACTGCGATTACCCGTCAGCGGCAGGATCGCCAAGGGGCCGGGGGGCATGAAGAACTGATGCGCAATGCCGTGATGGGGCAAGTCATGCTCGATCGCGCAGACAAGTGCGGTCTGGCCATAGTCCCATCCGGTGCGGGTGATGCCAGCGCGTTCCGCCGTGCCGGAGCGGCGACCATCGGCACCGACCAGAATGCGCCCGCTGAGCGTTTTGCCGGACGCGAGCGTGACCGTGATACCTTGGGCACCAGCGTCTTGCGCCACCACCGTTTCACCATTCAGACGCGTTATCAAGGGGTTGCCATCAATCGCCGTCAGAACGGCGCGGCGCAGATGGCGATCCTGCACCATATGGCCCATCGGCCCTTCTTCGATTTCGGCATGATTGAAATGCAGATGAAAGGGGGACAGCGGCCCTTCTCCGGCGCGCCCATCGCTGACCTTGATCTCCAGCATGGGTTGCGCGTCATCCTCCAGCGTGGCCCACAGGCCAAGACGGCGCAATAACCGGACCGAGGCCAGCGCCAGCGCATAGGATCGCCCGTCAAAATCATCTGCCGCAAGCGTGCGTGCGGGCTGCGCATCAATCACGGTTGAGGTCAGGCCGGACCGGGCCAGTGCAAGGGCCAGAACAGGGCCGTTCAGCCCGCCGCCCACGATCAGGATATCGCTGTCATATGTCATGGCGTAAATATGGGGGAAAGGACGGGATTGTCCATGCGCCTGTCTGCCGCTACCGTTTGGCGCAAACCAACATCGGAGGGCACAAGATGCAGAAGTGGCTGACGCAGACGGCGGCGGATTTGGGGCGGGCGATCGGAACGGGGGATGTGGACCCTGTTGATCTGACACAGGCCTATCTGGATGCGATAGGCAACCATGCGATGGCGGATCGTATCTATGCCCGTCTGACACCCGAGCGCGCCTTGGCCGAAGCAGGCGCGGCACGGTCACGGATGCAGGCCGGACAGCGCCTGTCAGTGCTGGACGGTGTGCCGATCAGCTGGAAAGACCTGTTCGATACCGCCGGCGTCGTGACCGAGGCAGGCTCTGCCCTGTTGAAGGGGCGCATGCCTGCGCGGGATGCCGATGTTTTGCGCAACGCAACCGCTGCCGGGCTTGTTTGTCTGGGCAAGACACATACCAGTGAACTGGCATTCAGCGGGCTGGGGCTGAATCCGGTCACGGCCACGCCGCCTTGCGTCAACGATCATGCGGCTGTTTCGGGCGGCTCCAGTTCCGGTGCTGCGACATCCGTTGCGTTTGGGTTGGCCGCTTGCGGAATCGGGACAGATACGGGCGGATCGGTGCGTATTCCCGCTGCGTGGAATGATCTGGTCGGTCTGAAAACAACGGCTGGCCGGGTGTCTTGTGCCGGGGTTGTGCCCTTGTGCGAGACATTTGATACCGTTGGTCCGCTGTGCCGTTCAGTGGAGGATGCGGCGCTGATGCTTGGGCTTTTGGAAGGGGGCCGCGTTGCTGATCTGCGCGGGGCAAGCCTGAACGGGCGGCGTCTGGCGATTCTGAAAACGGTGGTGATGGATGATCTGCGTGATGCGCCATCTGCTGCATTTGCATCGGCTGTTCATCGGCTTGAGGCCGCAGGTGCGCATATCGAGGAGGTGGAGGCGCCAGAACTGACAACGGCGATGTCGCTTGCGCCGATCCTGTTCACCGCTGAGGCCTATGCAATATGGCGTGACAAGATCGAGGCCGCGCCGCATCTGATGTTCGATCAGATATTGGAGCGTTTCCGGAGCGGGGCCGATGTGAAAGCCGCCGACTACATCGCAGGTTGGCGCACGCTGGAGGCATGTCGCAAGACATGGCATGCGCGGATGGCCGGTTTTGATGCGGTGATCTGCCCGACCGCACCGAACATGCCGCCGCAACTGGATCGGTTGATGTCTGATCATGACTACTACGTGACCGAGAATTTGCTGACGCTGCGCAATACGCGCGCAGGCAATCTGATGGGATTGAGCGCGGTCACTCTGCCGACAGGCACGCCAAGCTGCGGCATCATGTTGATGGGGGCACCACTGGCGGAAGAGCGGCTGTTGCGTCTGGCATCTGCGGCAGAGGCCGCTTTGGCCTGACAGTGGCGGGCTGTGGCGTGCTATGGCGGGTATTATTGCCGCAAGGGCTTTGCGTAAATGCCACAAGAGGCCTGAATCCGGCTGCTTTTTCTGGACGCAGGGCGCGCAGTTGGATAGTTTGCAACCAAACGGGGCGTAATGATCCCGATGATTGAGGCAGTTAAAGATGTTCCCCGAGCGGTTCTCGAACCTACCGGCCTATGCGTTTCCGCGTTTGCGGTCGCTTCTGGACGCATATGCGCCCGGCGGCCCTGTTGTGCATATGACCATCGGAGAGCCGAAACACGCCTTTCCCGATTGGATCGGTAAAGTCATCGCCGAGAATGTCGCGGATTTTGGCCGCTATCCGCCGAATGACGGCACACCCGAATTGCTCGATACGATCGGCGCATGGATTTTGCGGCGTTACGGCGTGCAGATTGATGCGCAGCGGCAGGTCATGGCCCTGAATGGCACGCGTGAGGGGCTGTATAACGCCTGTATGGCGCTGGTGCCGGAACAGAAATCTGGCGCAAAGCCGGTGATCCTGATGCCGAACCCGTTTTATCAGGTCTATATGATCGGCGCGATTTCCGTGGCGGCAGAGCCTGTTTTTGTGCCTGCAACGCGTGAGAGCGGCTATTTGCCGGACTATACATCCCTGTCGCCTGATGTGCTCAACCGGACAGCGGCAGCCTACATCTGCTCGCCTGCCAATCCGCAAGGCGCTGTGGCAAGCCGTGAGTATTGGCGGCGTTTGATCGCATTGGCCGAGCAGTATGATTTCAAGATTTTTGCCGATGAATGCTATTCCGAGATTTACCGCGATGCCCCGCCTGCAGGCGCGCTTGAGGTGGCCACGCAAATGGGGGCCGATCCCGAACGCGTGGTGATTTTTCATTCGCTGTCAAAGCGGTCAAACCTGCCGGGCTTGCGGTCCGGCTTTATGGCGGGTGGACCGGAAAGCATTGCGCGTGCGCGTCAGTTGCGGGCCTATGCCGGGGCACCCATCCCGTTGCCATTGCAGCGTGCCGCGGAAACGGTTTGGGCAGATGAGGCGCATGTGACGGAAAACCGCCGCCTTTACGCCGAGAAATATCTGGCCGCAGACGAGATTTTCAGCGGCGTAAACAGCTATAAAGGCCCAGAGGCCGGGTTTTTTCTGTGGCTTTCGGTTGAAGACGGCGAGGCGGCAACGCTGAAGCTGTGGCAGGATACAGGCGTCCGGGTTCTGCCCGGCGCGTATCTGAGCCAGAACAGCGCCGGGGAAAACCCCGGCAAGGGCTATATCCGGGTCGCTATGGTGGCCCCAATCAAAGAGATGCGGGCAGGGCTGACAGCCTTGCGCGACTGCATCTATGGGTAAGAGGACGAGGGCAGGCATGGCATATCAGACCCGTGGGCGCGATCCGTTGTTTGACAGCAACGTGCAGGCAGCAATTGAAAAACGCGGCAAGGAATTGCTGGGTTTGGTGCTGATCGTGCTGGGCTGCGCCGCGGCGGCGATGGTGATCTCTTACAACCCCGAAGATCCGTCTTTCCTGTCTGCGACCGATGCGCCGGTGCAGAACTGGATGGGCCGGATGGGTGCCACCATCGCGGCGCCGCTCTTTATGATCGCGGGCTGGGGAAGCTGGGCCGTGGCTATCGTGCTCTTTGCATGGGGTGTTCGGTTTACCCTGCATATCGGTGAAGATCGTGCGATGGGGCGGTTGATCTTTGCGCCGATCGCGGTGGCGCTGTGTTCGGTCTATGCCGCAACACTCAACCCCGGTGCGGTGTGGAAAGACATTCATCATTTCGGATTGGGTGGTGTTTTCGGTGATATGATCATGGGTATGGTGCTGACAACGCTGCCGCTTGGCTCTGCTGTCGGGATCAAACTGGCCTCTGTGGTGCTGGCGTTGATGATGCTGGCGCTGGGCGCTTTTGTGCTTGGCTTCACGCGGGTGGAGCTGAAACGGATCGGTCGGTTCCTTCTGATCGGTGTGATCCTGAGTTATGCGCGCCTGATGCAGGCGATGGGGCGCGGTGCCTCTGGCACGCTCCAGATGGCGCAGGGGATGCAGGCCCGCGCCGCCGAGCGCCGCCTGATCCGCGCCCGCGAGGCAGAGGAAGCCGCTGCATGGGAGGCCACGCAAGCCCGTGAAAACGCGGCGATGACAATGCCCCAAGCCGCGCATGCGCCTTTGGTGGCGCGCCGCAACGATATTCCGGTGGCCCCTGCCGCGCCCGCGCATTGGGAGGATGAGCATTATTGGCAAGAAGAGCAGACACAGGCCGAGGTTGCCACTGGTCCGATTGCCAAGCTGACATCTGGTTTGCTGGGGCGCGTTCCCGGTCTTGGCCGCCGGGTTGAGGCGATGCCTGAACCTGAACTGGTCGCGCAATATCCCGCGTCGGTCTATGAAGATCATGATCTTGCCCCGGGCGATGACCGTATCCGCGCCAAGATTGCCGATGTGATCAAATCGCGGGTGCGTGCCGTTGCACCGATGGCGCAGGCGCAACACGCGCCGCTGACACGTGGGCGCGGGCGTGGACCGGACCCTTTGGTTTTTAATCCGCATCGCACAGCCCTGAAAGCCGAGCCTCCGTTGACGGCGGCCCATAAAGCTGCCGTAACGGCTACTGCGACTATGATGGCCCCAGCCGTTGCGGGCCAAAACGAGGCAGGGCATAGCGCGGCAGGCTTTGAGCAGCCCTATACCGATCAGAATGCCAATATCTTCGATGATGGCTACGATCCGGATTACGATGTGGCCTATGATGTGCCGTTCGAGGCCGTCCAGGATGACATGGCTGGCGTTTCTGATACCTACGGCTATCACGCTGACACCCACACGCCGCCACAACCGCCAGCGATGCAGATCCCTGTCGCGCAGCCGCGCAGCGTGGTGCAGCATCCGCAACGCAAGCCGGTGCAGCCATCCAGCCGCGCCAAAGCCGAGGCGCAGCCCACCTTGAAATTTGACGCGTCCGAGGCGGCATATGAGCTGCCGCCGCTGTCTCTGTTGTCCAACCCGGCGCTGATCACCCGGCATCACCTGAGCGATGAGGCGCTTGAACAGAATGCACGGATGCTGGAATCCGTGCTGGATGATTACGGCGTCAAGGGCGATATCGTTTCGGTCCGCCCCGGTCCTGTCGTGACGATGTATGAGCTGGAGCCCGCGCCCGGCCTGAAGGCAAGCCGTGTGATCGGTCTGGCGGATGATATCGCGCGTTCCATGTCGGCGCTGTCAGCGCGTGTCTCCACGGTGCCGGGGCGCACGGTGATCGGGATCGAACTGCCGAACGAGAATCGCGAAAAGGTGGTTCTGCGCGAAATCCTGTCTGCGCGTGACTATGGCGATAGCAACATGAAGCTGCCGCTGGCGTTGGGCAAGGATATTGGTGGCGATCCGATGGTGGCGAACCTTGCCAAGATGCCGCATTTGTTGATCGCGGGAACCACGGGATCGGGTAAATCGGTGGCGATCAACACGATGATCCTGTCGCTGCTGTATCGCCTGACCCCGGATGAGTGCCGCTTGATCATGATTGACCCCAAGATGCTGGAACTTAGCGTCTATGACGGGATTCCACATCTGTTGTCCCCCGTTGTGACAGACCCGAAAAAGGCTGTTGTCGCCTTGAAATGGGTCGTGGGTGAGATGGAAGAGCGGTATCGCAAAATGTCCAAGATGGGCGTGCGCAACATTGATGGCTATAACAGCCGCGTCGCGGATGCGCTGGCGCGGGCCGAGATGTTCAGCCGCACGGTGCAGACAGGTTTTGATGATGAAACCGGCGAGCCGGTGTTCGAGACCGAAGAGCTGATGCCGGAGAAGATGCCCTATATCGTCGTGATCGTCGATGAGATGGCAGACCTGATGATGGTTGCGGGCAAAGAGATCGAGGCCTGCATCCAGCGTCTGGCCCAGATGGCGCGGGCCAGTGGTATCCACCTGATCATGGCCACGCAGCGCCCCTCGGTTGATGTGATCACCGGCACGATCAAGGCGAACTTTCCCACGCGCATCAGTTTTCAGGTCACGTCAAAGATCGATAGCCGCACCATTCTGGGCGAGATGGGGGCAGAGCAGCTTTTGGGTATGGGCGATATGCTTTATATGGCCGGTGGTGCCAAGATCACGCGCTGCCATGGCCCCTTTGTCAGCGACGAAGAGGTTGAGGAGATCGTCAATCACCTCAAGGCATTTGGTCCGCCAAAATACATGAATTCCGTTCTGGATGGCCCTGATGAGGACCGCGAGGCCGATATTGATGCGGTTCTGGGGTTGGCCAGCGGCGGGAATACGGATCTGGAGGATGCGCTTTACGACACGGCTGTTGCGATCGTGGTCAAAGACCGCAAATGCTCCACCTCCTATATCCAGCGCAAGCTGGCGATTGGTTATAACAAGGCGGCACGTCTGGTTGAGCAGATGGAAGATCAGGGCGTTGTCAGCCCCGCAAACCATGTGGGCAAACGCGAGGTGCTGGTGCCCGAGCATTGATGATATCCGCCGGGGAGGCTTGGGTCACGAAAGCCTCTCGGCGGTGTCTCGCTATCGTGACGCAAGGCCGGCTGCGCAATGTCCTGACAATGGTTATATCAAGGCTATGAACATGATGCGCTTTATTCTGGCCCCG
>JBLRWJ010000016.1:25530-37888 GCA_047921315.1 Rhodobacterales bacterium
TCCTGACAATGGTTATATCAAGGCTATGAACATGATGCGCTTTATTCTGGCCCCGGTCCTTGCACTGGCCATGGCCCTTCCCGCAGCGGCTGATAAGTTGCCGCTTGGCGATTTGTCGACATATCTGAACGGGCTGCGTACCGCGACAGGTGAGTTTACCCAGATCAACGGTGACGGGACCATTTCAACCGGGACAATCTATATCAATCGCCCCGGTCGTATCCGTTTTGAATATGCCCCGCCTGACAAGACATTGGTGATCGCAGGGTCAGGCAGCGTTGCGATTTTTGATCCCAAATCCAATGTCGGGCCAGAGACATACCCATTGTCGCGCACGCCACTGTCGATCATTCTGGCGAACCGCGTTGATCTGGCGCAAGCGCGGATGGTTGTGGCGCATAGCTATGACGGAACTGCCACAACGGTCACGGCGCAAGACCCGCAAAACCCTGATTATGGCAACATCCAACTGGTGTTTACCGGCAATCCGGTGCAATTGCGCCAGTGGGTCATCAATGATGATGCCGGCAACAGTACTACGGTGGTTTTGGGTGATTTGCGCACCGGAACATCCTTTGCAGGGCGGTTGTTCGACATCCAAGCCGAGGCCAACCGCCGCAGACAAGACCGGTGATCACACCGCAGGATGCGATTTACCCCTGGTCAATTTCTGCACGCAGGGATGACATCAGATCGCTCAATGTCTTGATGTAGATATCACCTTTCAGGTGACCATTTTCGTCAAATTGTTCCGATGTCTGCGCCAGAAGCATTTCAGGCCCCTGCAGGATGCGGGGACGGAAGGCGACCATGCAGTTGCGCAGCATCACTTGCGCGCGCTCACCGCCAGCACGGCCTGCCGTGGCAGAAAGGATCGCCACAGGTTTGCCTGACCAAGGTGCGCCTTTGGTGCGGCTGACCCAATCAAGTGCGTTCTTCATCACACCCGAAATGCCTTTGTTGTATTCCGGGGTCGAGATCAGCACGGCGTCAGCCGCCGCGATTTGATCTGCCAATGTTTGCACAGTGGCGGGAATACCCTCGGCCTCTTCCAGATCCCCGTCATAGAGAGGTAACCTCAGATCGGCCTCGATATAGGTGGCATCGCCGAACAGGCGCGCAGCCTCGGCCAGAAGCTTGCGGTTGAACGATCCGGCACGCAGAGAGCCGGACATCCCCAGCAGGGTTGGATTGGGCATCAAAACCTCCTTCAGGTTTCAGTAACTTTCCCCGTTGCACTTAACCCCCAAGAGCGGCGCAGCAAGGCAAACAGATTGAAAAATATGAAAAAACGCCCCGCTGCAAGGACGGGGCGTTTCAGGACTTGGTGTGTTGGCTGGCGTTCAGGCCAGCCAGATCATATCAGGCATTCGGTACGATGACGATTTCGACGCGACGGTTTTGCGCCCGTCCTTCTGGTGTCAGGTTGGATGCAATCGGTTGGTTTTCACCCGCCCCGATTGACCGGATCCGCCCCGAGGATACGCCGGAACCGATCAGCACGCTGGATACTGCGGATGCGCGGCGTTCAGACAGGGCCTGATTGTAGCTGGCGGCGCCAGTGTTGTCGGTATGCCCGATCACCTGAATTGTGGTGTTGGGATAGCTGTTCAGGCTGCTTGCAATTGTGCGCAGATCGCCTTGCAGGTCAGGACGCAGGGTTGCGCTGTCAACGGCAAACAGGATGTCCTGTGGCATGGACACAATCAGGCGGTCGCCTGTGTTGGTGATGCGGGCCTGATTGCCCAGATCGCGGCGCAGCTCTGCTTCTTGCTTGTCCAGATTGCTGCCGACAAGCGCACCTGTCCCTGCGCCAAGCACGCCGCCGATCACAGCACCACGCGCACGGTTGTCGCTGACCAGCGCGCCGGTTGCGGCACCCAGCATACCGCCGACAACGGCACCTTGCCGTGTGTTGCGGTTGGGATCATTCGGATCACCCATTCCGGTGGGCTCTGTGCATGCTGTAACGGCCACCAGCGAAAGGCCAGCCATCAGCAGGAAGGGTTTTTGAGCTCGGATCATATTGTTGCCTCTCGGTTGCATCCAGTATTTGGAACTATAACGCTTATACTGCAGGGTTGGTTCCCACCCAAGACACCGAAATGGGATCATTGGCAAAAAACCGCCCATTTCCCGGGTTTTGGCGCCTGTATTGTTAAAGGCCCTGTGTGTCCGGAAAGCCGGGCTTCAGGCATCGGCGCGCGCGGCCTCATAGGCGAGCATCGCGCGTTTGACGGGAAGCCCCCAGTGATAGCCACCCAAGCCGCCGGATTTACGCAAGGCGCGGTGGCAGGGGATCAGCCAACTGACAGGGTTCTTGCCGACAGCGGTGCCAACGGCACGGACGGCACGCGGATGGCCTATGGCGCCGGCAAGCGCGGAATATGTGGTGACATGCCCCGATGGGATCGCCAAAAGCGCCTCCCATACCTTGATCTGAAAGGGCGCACCGATGAGATGCAGCGCCGTATCGCCACCACGCCCAAAGGCGGCAGTGACCCATCCGGCCAGCGCATCCGGTGCATGCACAAAACCGGCCTTGGGCCAGCGCGCTGTCATGTCGGCCATTGCGGCCTCCCGTCCGGTTTCCTCGGCAAAGGCCAGCCCGCACAGGCCACGCGCGGTGCCCATGGCCAGAACCTCTCCGAAGGGGCTGGCAAACCAGCCATAGTTGATCTGCAGGCCGGCACCGCGCTGCGCGTATTCACCGGGGCTCATCGCTTCCCACCGCAGGAACAGATCATGCAGCCTGCCTGACCCTGACAGCCCGGTCGACATGGAGGTTTGCAAAGTGGTCATCTTTTGCGAGAGCAGGAATTTGGCGTGATCCAGTGCCAGATATTGCTGATAGCGCTTGGGCGAGACACCGACCCAGTTTGAAAACAACCGTTGGAAATGGGCGGCGCTCATATCCATGCGCCGGGCCAGTTCCTCCAGTGTCAGGGGTGTATCGGCGCTGTCGATCAGAGCGATGGCGCGGCGTATGACGTGATAATGATAGCTTTCGTTGTCCTGCGATACGGGTGTTGCTGCCGGGGCATTGCGCGTGGACATGATCAGAGCCTCGTTCTGGAGATACCGCATAACCTTAGCGTGCTGACTGTTTGCAACGCGACCCGAATATTGCGGTTTGATGACCCCATGGCGGGATGCGGTCATGCGGCACTTGCCCGAACCGTTCTGGCAGGGCATAGACCAGACATGGTCAAGCAACTTGGTTATCATCATATCCGCGAGATTTTCACCCGCTTTCAGGCGGCTGACCCTGCACCCAAGGGGGAGTTGGAACACGTCAACGCCTATACGCTGGTTGTGGCGGTCGCACTCAGTGCGCAGGCCACGGATGTGGGTGTCAACCGCGCCACCCGTGCGCTGTTCCAGATTGCCGATACACCGCAAAAAATGCTGGATCTGGGCGAGGAAGGCCTGATCGAGCATATCAAGACGATCGGCCTTTATCGCAACAAGGCCAAGAATGTTATCAAATTGAGCCAGATTCTGGTGGATGATTACGGTGGCGAGGTGCCCAATTCCCGCGCCGCGCTGGAATCATTGCCCGGTGTCGGGCGCAAGACTGCCAATGTTGTGCTGAATATGTGGTGGGGGATGCCCGCCCAAGCCGTTGATACGCATATCTTCCGCATCGGCAATCGTACCGGAATATGCCCCGGCAAAGATGTGAATGTGGTTGAGCGCGCGATCGAGGATCATATCCCCGCTGATTTCCAGTTACATGCGCATCACTGGCTGATCCTGCATGGCCGCTATACCTGCACCGCACGCAAACCCAAATGTAACGCTTGCCTGATCCGTGATCTGTGCCCGTTCGAGGAGAAGACCCCATGAAGACCTATCAGGTTGTCGGTATCGGCAACGCCATTGTTGATGTCATCAGCCAGTCAGATGACAGTTTTCTGGATAAGATGGGGATTCAGAAAGGCATCATGCAACTGGTCGAGCAGGAACGCGGTGAGCTGCTTTATGATGCGATGCAAAACCGCCGGCAGGCCCCCGGCGGATCGGTGGCCAATACGCTTGCCGGGCTGGGTAATCTGGGGCTTGAAACAGCGTTTATCGGGCGGGTGCATGATGATGCGCTGGGCAGGTTCTATGCGGATGAAATGGCCAAAGGCGGCACGGATTTTGTCAATGATCCTGTGGCGGGGGGGGAGTTGCCCACCTCTCGCAGCATGATTTTTGTCTCACCTGACGGTGAGCGGTCAATGAACACCTATCTGGGCATCTCGGCCGAGCTTGGCCCCGATGATGTGCCTGCCACTGTGGCACAGGGCGCGGCGATCCTGTTTCTGGAGGGCTATCTTTATGACAAGCCGAAAGGAAAAGAGGCGTTCGAGGCGGCTGCCGCAGCATGCCGCAAGGGCGGTGGCAAAGCGGGTATCGCGCTGTCTGATCCGTTCTGTGTTGACAGGCATCGCGCTGATTTCCGGCGTCTGGTGCAATCTCTGGATTATGTCATCGGCAATGAACATGAATGGAAATCGCTTTACGAAACTGATGATCTGGGCACCGCATTGGAGCAGGCGGCGGCCGAGTCTGGCCTGATTGTCTGCACAAGGTCAGGCCATGACGTGGTGCTGGTTGAAGGGGATCAGACCGTGACAGTTCCGGTCAACCCCGTTGTGCCTGTCGATGCGACGGGTGCGGGGGATCAGTTTGCCGCAGGCTTCCTGTACGGGATGGCCACGGGGCAGGGGCTTGATGTGTCAGGGCGCATGGGATGCGTCGCCGCCGCCGAGGTGATCAGCCATTTTGGTGCCCGTCCCGAGGCTGATTTGAAGGTTCTGTTTCAGCAGGCTGGACTGATCTGATACGCCGGGGGGCGTTCAGAACGGCACGGGGGCGCGGAATGTCATGCCGCGCCCTGATTCTGGATGGCTGAGGCGCAGTTCCTCGGCATGCAGCATCAGGCGCGGATGATCCGCTGCTGACCCTGTCGCATAGATCGAATCGCCCAGAATGACATGGCCCAATGCCAGCATATGTACCCTAAGCTGATGCGTGCGCCCGGTCCGGGGCATCAGGCGCAAACGGGTTGTGCTGCCCTCGTGGCGCAGAACGCGCCAGTCTGTTTGTGCAGGACGGCCTGTCTCATGGCAGACCATCTGGCGGGGGCGGTTCTCCCAATCCACGATCAGGGGTAGATCAACGGTGCCCTCGCGGGGCTCCACCAAACCATCCACGCGGGCCTGATAGGTCTTTTTGGTGCGTTTGGTCTCAAACTGCATCGACAGGTTGCGCTGGGCATGCGGCGTCAGGGCAAACAGGATGATGCCTGATGTGTCACGATCCAGTCGATGCACCAGCAAAGCATCGGGAAAGACCGCCCTGACCCGCGTGATCAGGCAATCTGCCAGCTCCGGCCCACGGCCGGGCACAGACAAAAGCCCGGCGGGCTTGTCCAGAACGACGATCTCGTGATCCTCGTGCAGGATGGTCAGTGGACTGTTCGGGGGGGTATAGGCGCTGCTCATCTGCCCCAAGTGACGCATCGCGGGGCGGGGATCAAGGCCTGCCGGATGGGACGGGAGGTGAGGATAGCCCAAGAAGGATGCCATAGAGAATGAAACAGACGGCCATGCCACGCCGCAGCCACACGTTGAAAACAGCCCCCAAAGCGGCACGCCCCAAACCTGCGCCCAGCGCTGTATAGGTGGTGTAACTTGTCCCGGTAATTAGCAAAGCTGTCGGAAAGATTGCCCACATCTGGATGCCTATTGGCACATCCGGTTGCACGAACTGGCTGAAGGCGGCCAGATAGCCCGCGACGCTTTTGGGATTGATCGTGGCAATCATGAAGGCGCGTGTGTAGATCGATCCGGGATGCGGCGCTATTGTTGGGGCGGGCTTGGTCGCGCTCAGCCAGCCGCGCACACCCAGCCAGATCAACACTGCGGCCCCGGCCAGCTTTGCAATGCCAAAGGCCTGTGGTGATGCGGCGATCAGGGCGGTGATTCCCAAGGCCGACAGGCTCAGGAACACGATGGATTGTGTCAGAATGCCCAGAACACCCCATAGGCTGCGGGCAAATCCATGCGTCATGCCATTGGTGATGCAGTTCACGGCATTCGGCCCCGGTGTGGTGACAAACACCACCCAAAACAGCGCAAAGACTGTCCAGCCCTCGACGCTCATGCCATCAGACCTCGTTTTTTCGGGTTAGTTGGCATGAGCGAAGACATCCGCAAGGATGGACTGAAGCGCCTTGGCATCCTGCGGCGTGAATGCGTCCGGTTGATCGCTGTCGATGTCGAACACGCCCAGCAATGCACCAGAGCCGTTGAAAACCGGCAAGACAAGCTCTGACCGGGTTGATGAGGCACAGGCGATATGGCCGGGAAATGCATCCACATCCGGCACAAGCTGCACCTGCCCTGTCCGCGCTGCCGCCCCGCAAACGCCACGGGAAAACGGGATCACAAGGCAGCCATGCCCGCCCTGATAGGGGCCAATCTTCAGCAATTCCGGCGCGGTCACGCGGTAAAACCCGGTCCAGTCAAAACGGGCATCGCTGTGATGCACCTCGCAGGTGACAGTGGCCATGAGGGCCACCGTATCGGTTTCGCCTGCCGTCAGGGCGCCAATGGTCTTAGCAAGCTCGGTGTAGTTTACGCGCATGATCTGTCTTTCAGTCAAAGGGAGAGGGGGCTGACTGCCCCCACGTTCAACGATGTTGAACGCCCCCCCGTGGATATTTCTGGCAAAAAGAAACTCAGGCCCGCTCGATCGCGATTGCGGTTCCTTCGCCGCCGCCGATGCAGATGGCAGCAACGCCGCGCTTCAGGCCGCGCGTTTCCAAAGCGTTCAGAAGCGTGACGATGATGCGCGCGCCCGACGCGCCAATCGGATGACCCATAGAGCAAGCGCCGCCATTCACATTCAATTTGTCGCGCGGGATGCCCATTTCCTGCATGAAGGCCATGGGAACCACCGCGAAGGCTTCATTCACCTCCCAAAGATCAACATCCTCGATAGACCATCCCAGTCTTTTGAGAAGTTTCTGTGCGGCGGGCACCGGAGCGGTGGTGAACAGCCCCGGCGCCTGTGCGTGGCTGGCATGGCCCAGAATGCGCGCGCGAATTTGCAATCCCTGTGCTTGCGCGGCGTCCTGCGAGGCAAGCACCAGTGCGGCGGCGCCATCTGATATCGATGAAGAATTGGCCGCTGTTACTGTGCCATCCTTGCGAAAGGCGGGTTTGAGCTGCGGGATTTTCTCGGGCTTGGCTTTGGCGGGCTGCTCATCTGCTTCCACCATGATCTGACCCGTCCGTGTGGCAAGGGCCACCGGCGTGATTTCGCGTGCGAAAGCACCGGATTTCTGCGCCTCCAGCGCGTTGGACAGCGAGGTCAGCGCATAGGCATCCTGCGCTTCGCGGGTAAACTGGAAGGTTTCCGCGCAATCCTCGGCAAAGCTTCCCATCAGGCGGCCCTTGTCATAGGCATCCTCCAGCCCGTCGAGGAACATATGATCGACCACCTGCCCATGACCGATACGGGCCCCACCGCGCATTGCCGGCAAAAGATAAGGGGCGTTTGACATGCTTTCCATACCGCCGGCGACCATCGTGTCGGTATGGCCCAAGGCGATCTGGTCAAAGGCGATCATGGCGGCTTTCATGCCTGATCCGCACATTTTGTTGAGCGTTGTTGCGGGCACCTCTTCGCCCAAGCCGCCAGCGAAACCGGCCTGACGGGCGGGGGCCTGTCCTTGGCCGGCGGGCAGAACGCAGCCCATCAACACCTCATCCACGGTTGCGGTGCCGGCATCTTTCAGCGCGGCCTTGATCGCTGCTCCGCCCAGAACGGATACGCCGATCCCGTCGAATACACCCTGAAATCCCCCCATCGGGGTGCGTGCTGCCCCTGCGATCACTACGGTCTTCATGTTCATTCTCCCTGTGATGTCACGCGACTGCATACCGGATGGTAAGGAATGCCGTCTAGCATGACGAGATCGAAATTGCAGCAAGGTGACAGAAGATGCGATTGATTTCGCGACATGAGAGCGACTGGATTGTCATAACTGTTGAGGAGCACAGGATCGATGCTGCCGGGGCGATTGCCTTCAAAGAAGCGATGCGCAGTTTGACGGAGGGAGGGAGCGGGCCGGTCATTCTGGATCTTGGTGCCGTTGATTTTATCGATTCCAGCGGGCTGGGGGCGATCGTTGCGGCCATGAAACATCTGGGGCGCGCCCGGCGTTTGCATCTTGCGGCGATGACACCAAATGTGGACAGGGTGTTCCGATTGACACGCATGGATACGGTCTTTCCGATCCATGACACTGTGACAGATGCCATGGAACAGGATGATCATTGAGCGGATGCCAAGGCCTGTCACATCAGAGCCCCGCCGCCGGCACGATCTTCATCTGCGATTCGCTGCCCGCGACCTTGCCGTCAGGGCTGTCTTGCGAAATGTGCGCAGATGGATGGCGGGCTGTGAATCGCGGCCTGATCTGATCGGCCGGGTAGAACTTGTTCTGGCCGAGATGCTGAACAATATCACCGAGCACGGATATGCGCAGGACGCCAATGGCTGGATCTCTTTGCGATGTCGTTTCGGAGCAGAAGGGATACTGGTGTCGATTGCGGATACCGGGCAGGCGATACCATGTAAGGTTTTGGAATCTAGTGATAAGGATCTTCCGGATTTGTCCTGTCTGGATGGTGATGCGCTGCCTGAGGGAGGGTTTGGCTGGTCCCTGATCCATCGGCTGACGCGGAATTTGAGGTGCCAGCGGGACGGGAACCGCAATCATGTGTCCCTTCTGGTGCCATATCATGAAACGGTTTGTGGTCTGTGATAGTCTGGCAGCCTGGGAGGGTTTCGCAGAAATGCCGCAATCCAACCCGAATAGGGCCAAAATCAGGTGCCATACAGGTAGGCGTAGCTGCATAGCTTCTCCCGGCGCCGCGTGTTTATAGCCCCCACCCAGTGCGCGGCGTCGGGAACTTCCCTTCTTTCAGACAGTTGGCATTTGGCTGCGCGCCTCATACTGTGACTGTCGAACACATGGAGGGTTCCCCAATGCGAGATTTCCAAAAGCCGGGCCGCTCTGCGGTCTTTGCCAGTAATGGTATGTGTGCAACATCACATCCGCTGGCGGCCAAGGTGGCCATTCAAACGCTGGAACGTGGCGGAACCGCTATGGATGCGGCCATTGCCGGTGCGGTGCTGCTGGGAATATGCGAGCCGCATATGTGCGGTATTGGCGGTGATTGCTTTGTGCTGATCTCAAAGCCCGGTCAGCCGGATATCGTGGCGCTGAACGGATCAGGGCGGGCCCCTGCCGCGACAAATGCCGCTGATTTGCGGGCGCGTGATCTGAAAACCATACCTTTGCGCGGTGTCGACGCTGTGACAATTCCGGGTGCGATTGACGCGTTTTGTACCCTGTCAGAGGATCATGGCAAACTGGGGATTGATGCCCTTCTGGCGCCCGCGATCCATTATGCCGAACAGGGTGTGCCGGTGGCACCGCGCGTTGCAATGGACTGGCCCGGCGCGGCCACGGCGTTGCAGGGCCATGCGCCGCAACATTATCTGCCCGGTGGCAAGGTTCCATCCCAAGGTCAGGTGTTTCGGCTGCCCGCGCAGGCGCAGGCGCTGCGCCTGATCTCTCAAAAAGGGCGGGCCGGATTTTATGAAGGAGAGGTGGCCGAAGATCTGGTTGCGGCGCTGACCGATATGGGCGGCGTGCATCAGCTTTCAGATTTCGCGGCCCAGCGATGTGATTACACGGATCCCGTCAGCGGGGTCTACAAGGGCACCGAACTGGTGGAGCATGCGCCCAACGGGCAAGGGGCCACTGCGATCCTGATGCTGAACATTCTATCGCATTTCGACATTGCCTCCATGGATCCGCTGGGCGCAGAACGTGCGCATATCGAGGCCGAAGCGTCACGCCTGTCTTACAATGCGCGGGATCGTTTCATCGCCGACCCGGACCATAGCGCAAGGTTGGATCATATGCTGGCACCTGAAACTGCCAAGAAACTTGCCGCGCTGATCAACCCCAAAAAGGCCATGACCTCTGCGCATGAGGTGAGCGAGGCGGTGCATAAGGACACTGTCTATATCACTGTGGTGGATCGTGATCAGATGGCTGTGTCCCTGATCTATTCGTTGTTTCACGCTTTCGGCTCTGGGATTGCGTCCGAGAAGTTTGGCATTCTGCTGCAAAACCGTGGGGCTGGCTTCACGCTTGAGCAAGGCCATGTCAATGAACTGGCCCCGAACAAGCGCCCGATGCACACGATCATTCCCGGGATGTTGCGTGTGGATGGCCGCACGACGATGCCGTTTGGTGTGATGGGCGGGGCTTATCAACCCAATGGCCATGCGCGGTTCTTGTCCAACATGGTTGATTTCGGGATGGACGCGCAGACAGCGATTGATGCCCCGCGCGCTTTTGCCGAGGGTGGAACGCTCAAGGTTGAAACCGGGTATCCCGATGCGGTGCGTGCGGACCTTGCCGCGATGGGGCATAATGTGACCCTTGCAGATAGCCCGATCGGGGGGGCGCAATCCATTTTGATCCGTGAAGATGGTGTGCTGGAAGGCGCATCGGATCCGCGCAAGGATGGCTGCGCATTGGGGTATTGATGCATCTTGCGGAAGGGGCAGGCCGCGTGTCTGCCCTTTCGAGGTTATCCTAGAGTTAGTTCAGTTGGAAATGCAGCGGGTATAGCCCGTCCTGAAAGGGCCCGAATAGATCGGGGATATCCGGGTGATCAACCGGCTCACCAGAATAGTCTGCAATCAGGTTCTGTTCCGATACATAGGCCACATAGTAGCTTTGGTCATTTTCAGCCAACAGGTGGTAGAAGGGCTGCTCTTTCACAGGGCGGCTGTCTTCCGGAATAGCGGCATACCATTCTTCCGTGTTGTTGAATTGCGGGTCCACGTCAAAGACCACACCCCGAAACGGATGTTTCTTGTGGCGGACAACTTGGCCCAGATGGTATTTTGCGCGTGTCTTCAACATAACGATGCGGCCCCTATGCCTCTTGATTAGACCTTTCAAGGGGTATTTGTCCAATACTAGGGCGTAGTTTTGGGGAAACAGTGTGTGATCGCTGCCATGACAGTGCCGCAAATGCCGGACGCAAAAGCAGATTTTCGCCGGCCTGCCATTATGCGATCAATTTTGGCGTCTTGCTGCCATGCAGCATTGCCGGAACGGAATTGTCATTTCATCCTGGGCCCCTTTCCGCTAAGGTTCGCAAAACAATAATCGTTCAATGAAACGAGAGGCAGATGAGCAGATATCTTCCCGCCTTGATCCTGTTGATGGTTCTTGCATCTTGCGGCCGTAGCCCGGAGTTTTCGGCGCCGCGCAATCTTGACAATGCCTGCGCCATCCTGAGTGAGCGGCCCCAATACGCCCGTGCCCTGCGCGCAACGGAACGCCGATGGAATGTTCCGGTCGCGGTGCAGATGGCGACGATTTATCAGGAAAGCAAATTCATTGGCGATGCGCGAACGCCGTTTCAATATACGCTGGGGGTGATCCCGATGGGGCGCCAAAGCTCGGCTTTCGGGTATAGTCAGGCGCTGGATGCCACGTGGCGTGAGTATCAGGTGGATCAGCGCAAGATGAGCGCGCGGCGCGACCGGATCGCTGATGCCACTGATTTTATGGGGTGGTATATGAACCTGACGCGCGAGCGTAACGGTATCCCGCTGACCGATGCCCGCAATCAGTATCTGGCCTATCACGAGGGGCATACCGGCTATGCCCGCGGGTCTTACAACGCAAAAAGTTGGCTGGTTCGGATCGCGGGAACGGTGCAGGACCGTGCCATCATGTATGACGCACAATTGCTGTCTTGCCCCAACCGTCTGCGTTGAGCGCGGCAATGCCGGCGCGAAACAGTGCCTGCGCTTGATCCTGTTTATCAGCCGATACCGGATTGGCCTGATCTGATCCGTGATATTGTGCGGCAGGATCAGGTGGAACTGATCGGGTTTGATGAGCTGCCGATAGGCATTGCCCGGATATTGCAACCCGTGATTCGGCACGGTGATGCAGCCAGTGCGGTGCTGGACCGGATACGCCTGATCAAGGAACCCGCAGCGCTTTCGCTGCACCGGGCAGGGGCGGCGATTTGTGATGCGATGTTTGCGCGTCTGCCATCCATGGTATCGATCGGGGATCAGTCACTCAGGTATTTTGGCGCTGCTGCAGCGCCAATGCGGGCTAAGGGCGCTGGCGATGTCTTGGCGCCCGGGATGGTGTTGGAGCTGCACCCCAATCTTTTCCTGCCCGGTATCGGTGGCGCGGCTTTGGGTGAGATGGTGATCATCACCGAACATGGGGCAGAGTGTCCGA